>NZ_JBYSZY010000010.1:0-151510 GCF_058787635.1 Variovorax sp. FW305-3-2-15-B-LB1
GGGATGTGGTCATGCCGGGCGCGATTCTCCCGCATGGCCCAAGCACGTACTGCGCGCAGGCCATCCGGGCGCCCGCACGCCCGTTCGCTCAGCGGGGCGCGTCGCCCTTGCGGTACTCGGCGGTGAGCGCGTCGAGCTTCTGCTTGAGCGCCGGGTCGAGCACGTAGCTGGCGGCGGCCACGGTGGCGTCGAGCTGTTCGGGGCGGCTGGCGCCCAGCAGCGGCGCGGTGATCAGCGGGTTGGCCATGACCCACGCCACGGCCAGCGTGGCCAGCGGCACGCCGGCTTCGTCGGCCAGAGCGTGCAGCTGGGTGACGGTGTCGAAGCTGCGGTCGTTCCAGTAGCGGTCCTGGTACATGCCGCCGGCGGTGCCGAGGGTGAAGCGGGTGTTCTCCTCGGGCTTGGCGCCGGGCTTGTACTTGCCGGTGAGCAGGCCGCCGGCCAGCGGGTTGTAGGGAATCACGCCCAGGCCCTCTTCGGCCGCGAGCGGCAGCAGCTCGCGCTCGATCTCGCGGAACAGCAGGCTGTAGCGCGGCTGCACCGACACGAAGCGCGTGAAGCGGTGCAGCTCGGCCTTGCCCAGCGCGCGCGCCAGACGGTAGGCCAGGAAATTCGACACGCCGATGTAGCGCGCGCGGCCCGACTTGACGATGACGTCGAGCGCCTCGAGGCTTTCTTCGAGCGGGGTCTCGCGGTCGTCCATGTGCAGCTGGTACAGGTCGACGTGGTCGGTCTTCAGGCGCTTGAGCGAGAGGTCGATGGCGTCGAGCAGGTGCTTGCGCGAAGCGCCCTGGTCCCACGGGTTGGGGCCGACCTTGTTGACGGCCTTGGTGGCGACCACGAAGCGGCGACGGCCCGCGGAGCCCTGCTTGTCGAGCCAGTTGCCGATGATCTCTTCGGTGCGGCCGGTGGTCTCGATGGTGCCGCCCAGCGGGTACACATCGGCGGTGTCGAGGAAGTTGATGCCGGCGTCGGCGGCCTTGTCCAGGATCTGGTGCGACACGGCCTCGTCGGTCTGCAGGCCGAAGGTCATGGTGCCCAGGGCCAGGCGGGACACGGTGAGGCCGGTACGGCCCAGGCGGGTGGTGGGAATGCTCATGCAGGCTCGCTCCGAGAAGGTGGGAGAGGGAGGGAAAGAGGCGGCGGCCATCATAGGCACGGCCGCGCATTCCTGCAGGCGCTGGAGATTCAGGTGGATTCGAGGTGCACGCCGGGCGCGCCGCGTTCGACCGAGAAGCGGGCCATGGCCGCCACGACGGAGTCGGCGTTCTTCTCGTCGTCCACCGCGCGGAACTCGACCGCGCAGCCGCGCGCGTCGAGCGTCATGAGGCCGTAGCCGCGCTTGTCGGCGCGGCCGTAGCGCAGGTGTTCGTTCTTCGCGCGCATGTGGGCCACGCTGGCGGCGCTGGGCCCTTCGGAGGTGATGGCGCCGCCGACGAACTCGGTCGCGACGACGGGCCCCTGCGGCTCGCGGCGCAGGTCGGCGGCCCAGAAGGCGTGCACGTCGCCGCCGAGCACCAGCGCATCGCCGCCGCGCGACGGGTTGGCGGCCAGCGCGTCGAGCAGGCGCGTGCGCGCGGCGGCGTAACCGTCCCAGCCGTCCATCCAGTAGCCGTGACCGGGGCCGCGCTGGCGGTCGGCCTCGGCGAGCAAGGTCGGTTGGGCGATGACGGTCCAGCGCGCCGGCGGCGTTGCGAGTTCGTTCGCGAGCCAGGCTTCCTGCTGCATGCCGAGCAGGCTGCGCTCCGGCGCCAGCCGGTCGGCGCAGTCAACCAGCGGCTTGGTGCTGCGGCCCGGGAGGCAGGCGTGGTGCGAGCGGTACTGCCGGCCATCGAGCAGCATCACGTCGAGCATGCGGCCGAAGCGATGGCGCCCGTAGATGGTCGCGCTGGCGCCGCGCGGGCGCATGGAGGCGGGCACGGGCATGTGCTCGTACCAGGCTTGGTAGGCAGCGGCGCGGATCGCGAGAAACTGCGCCGGGTCGGGCGTGCGCGGCGAGACGTCGTCGGTGTAGTCGTTGGCGACCTCGTGGTCGTCCCAGGTCACGAGCCAGGGAAAGGCCGCGTGCGCGGCCTGCAGGTGCGGGTCGGTCTTGTAGAGCGCGTAGCGGTTGCGAAAGCCGGCCAGGTCGGTGGGAATGCCGCCCTCGTGGCGGCGCACGTTGTGCGAGCCGCGCGAGCTTTCGTAGATGTAGTCGCCCAGGTGCACGACGAAGTCGAGCGGCTGCGCGGCCATGTCGCGGTAGGCGGCGTAGTAGCCCTCCTCGTACTGCTGGCACGAGGCGAAGGCGAAGCGCAGCGGCTGCACGGCGGCGTCATCGTCGGCCGGCGCGGTGCGCGTGCGGCCGACGGGGCTGCGCACGCCGGCGGCGGTGAAGCGGTACCAGTAAGGGCGGCCGGGGCGCAGGCCCTGTACTTCGACGTGCACCGAGTGCGCGAGGTCGGCCTCGGCGCTGGCGATGCCCTTGGTCACGATGCGGCGAAAGCGCTCGTCCTCGGCGACCTCCCACTGCACCGCCACAGACGCCTCGCCCATGCCGCCGCCCTGCACCGGGTCGGGCGCGAGCCGCGTCCACAGCACCATGCCGTCCGGCCGTGGCGCGCCCGAGGCGATGCCGAGCGTGAACGGGTCGCGCGAAGCCGAGGGCTGGGCGCGCAGGTGCAGGAAGGGATGGCCGAGCGCGGCGGCGGCGAGGACGGTGTGCAGCAGGCGTCGGCGGGTGAAAAGCGGAGTGGTCATCGGGCGTCTTTCTTGGCGCGTCGCTCGGCGATCTCGAGGTCGATCGATGCTTGCAGCTGCGCTTGCCGTTCGGGGTTCTTCGGGCGGGTGTCGAAGCTCCTCGTGCGTATGCCTTCGACCGACTGTGAGGAAACACGGCGAGACTTTCCCCACCAGATCGCTGCAGCGCCGCCGAGCAGGAACAGCGCGACCATGAATTCCGCGGCGACCCGGTTCAGGTCGCTCTTGAGGATCGGCTGCGCTGCGTTGTTTGTCCGGTCCCGCGGAGGCAGCAGGACTGCGAGCTTCTTGCCCACGGGGCGCGCGCTGAACTTGCCGCCACGGCCGGCCCGCAGGACGGCTTTTCGGCCATCGGGTCGGACGTAGTCGACCCGCACCTCGTCGCCGTTGACGCCGGTGACGACACCCTCGACTTCGTCGTAGGAAAGAAGAACCAGCGCCGCGTCATACGCCGACAGCAGCGCGACACACAGCATGGCGACGCCCATCGCCGCAACGCACGTCGCCACCAACACTCGAAAGATATGCATGGACTCCAGCCATCAGGAACGTGCCTGATTCTGGCGCCCTTCTCTTACAGCACCGCCACTGCAGAACGGCGTCTCAGCCCACCGACCCTTCGCAAACCACGGCCACCGGCCGCCGCGCATCCGCACGCGCGCTCGCGACCGCCCAGGCAAAGATGCCCACACCCGCCAGTGCCAGCAGCGCGCCGACCCAACCGGTCGAGGTCCAGCCCAGGCCGGCCGCAATGGCGACGCCGCCGAGCCAGGCGCCGAGGGCGTTGGCCATGTTGAAGGCCGAGTGGTTGAGCGCGGCGGCGAGCGTTTGTGCGTCGCCGGCCACGTCCATCAGGCGGATCTGCAGGGCCGGGCCGATGGCGACGGTGGTGCCGATCAGGAACACGGTGAAGGCCGCCGTCACGACGTGGTGCGCCGCGAAGGTGAAGCTGGCAAGCACGAGCGCCGCGTAGACGAGCACGCCGCCGATGGTGCGCATGAGCGACTTGTCGGCCAGCCGCGAACCCACGAGGTTGCCGGTGACCATGCCCAGGCCGAACAGCGCGAGCACGAAGGGCACGCCGCCCAGCGGCAGGCCGGCCACTTCGATCAGCGTGGGCTTGATGTAGCTGAACACGGCGAACATGCCGCCGAAGCCGATGGCGCCGATGCCGAGCGTGAACCACACCTGCTTGCGCTTGAGCGCGCCGAGTTCGCGCCACGGGCTGGCGCCGGCGGCGGGTGCGATGTCGGGCACGTCACGGCGCAACAGCAGCACCGCAACGAGCGCGATGACACCCACGAACACGAAGGCCGCGCGCCAGCCGAACAGCTGGCCCAGCCACGCCGCGATGGGCACGCCGACCAGCGTGGCGCCGGTGAGCCCCAGCATCACGAGGCCGACGGCGCGCGCACGGCGCCCCGGCGGCGCGAGCGTGGCGGCCACGAGCGCGGCCACGCCGAAGTAGGTGCCGTGCGGCAGGCCGGTGGCAAAGCGCAGCAGGTTGAGCGACAGGTAGCCGGGCGCCATCGCGCTGGCGAAGTTGCCGGCCGCGAACACGGCCATCAGCGCGATCAGCAGTGCGCGTCGGCCCCAGCCGGCGGCCAGCACCGCGAGCACGGGCGCGCCGATGACCACGCCCAGCGCGTAGGCGCTGATGACGTGGCCGGCCTGCGGGATGGTGACGGCGATGTCTTTCGCGACCTCGGGCAGCAGGCCCATGATGACGAACTCGCCGGTGCCGATGGCAAAGCCGCCGACGCCGAGCGCGAGCACCGCGCGCAGGAACTGGGCGGACGAGACGGACGGTGCAAGGGCGGTGGTTTCCGCGCCTTCGCGGGCGGACGGTGAGGCGTTCAAGGCCGGGCTCCTGGGGGGTGCCCGGCGGACGCGGGCAAGGCCCGATTCTAGGGTAAACCCTTAAATTGTGAAGATGCTCTCGTGCGCCGCGTCGGTACCGTCTTGCAGACGAAGCCTCAGCGCCGCTGGAACTGCGGCGCCCGGCGCTCGGCCATGGCGCGCACGCCTTCCTTGAAGTCGTCGGTCGCGAACTGCACGCACTGCACCTCGCGCTCGTGGCGGTTGGCCTCGGCCACGGCGTCGGCCAGGCCGCGCCGCAGGGTGGCGCGCGTGGCTTCGACGGCGAGCGGGGCCGACAGCGCGATCTCGCCCGCCAGCGCCAGCGCGCTCGCGCGCACCTCGTCGGCCGGCACCAGCTGGTCGACGAGGCCGATGCGCAGCGCTTCCTCGCCGCCGATGCGCCGCCCGGTGAAGAACAGCAGGCCCGCCTGCTGCGCCCCGACGAGGCGCGGCAGCGTCGCGCTCAGGCCGAAGCCCGGGTGAAAGCCCAGGCGGTTGAAGTTGGCGCTGAAGCGCGCCTCGGCGCAGCTCACGCGAAAGTCGGCCGCCACCGCGAGGCCGAGGCCCGCGCCCACCGCCGCGCCGTGCACCGCGGCGACCAGGGGCTTGGCGCTGCGAAAGAGCCGCATCGCCTGCGCGTACAGCGGGCCGGGGTCGCGCGAGGTGCCGTCGTCGTCCCCGCTGTTGAAGTCGGCGCCGGCGCTGAAGGCGCGCCCCTCGGCAGCCAGCACGACCGCGCGGCAGCCGGGGTCGGCGTCGAGCCGGTCGAGGTGGTCGGCCAGCTCGCGCAGCAGCGCCTCGTTCACGTAGTTGAAAGGACCGCGGCGGATTTCGAGCAGCGCGACGTGCGCGTGGCCCGCGTCGAGGGATGCGATGTGGCTCATTGGACCTCCAGCTTGGCGATGTCGACGTAACCCTTCCACTTCTCGCGCTCCTGGCGCTCGAAGGTGGCAAGGTCGGCGAGGCTGACCTTGGCCGGCGCGAAGGCAAAGCCCTCGAGCCGCGAGCGGATCGGGTCGGTGGTCACGGCCTCGTTGATCCAGGTGTTGAGTTTCTGCTGGATCTCCACCGGCGTCGCGGCTGGCACGGCAATGCCGAGGAAGCCGCCGCGGATGGTGAACTTCGGGTACGTCTCGGCGATCAGCGGCAGCGCCGGGTAGCGCTTGAGCCGCGCGTCGCTGTGCACGGCCAGCGCACGCAGCTGGCCCGAGGCCACGAAGGCGTCGCCGGCCACGGTGTCGGTGAACACCACCTGGATCTGCCCGGCGATGAGCTCCGACATCGCCTGGCTCACCTGCTTGTAGGGAATGGGCGCCAGCTCGATGCCGGCCTCGTGCGCGAACAGCGCGCCCGTGACCTTCGAGGTCGCGTTGAAGTGGCCGTAGTTGATGCTGCCCGGTGCCTTCTTCGCGGCGGCCACGAACTCCTGCAGCGTCTTGTAGGGCGCGTCGGGCCGCACCAGCATGTAGGTGGAGCCGGGGCCGAAGGAGCCGACCAGTCGGAAGTCCTTGCCCGGGTCGTAGGGCAGCTTGCGGAACAGGCTGGGGTTGGCCAGGTGCGTGGACGTGGTGGCCAGCAGCAGCACCGAGCCGTCGGCTGGCGCGTTGCGCACCGCCTCCACGCCGATGATGCCGTTGCCGCCGGGGCGGTTGTCGACCACCACCGCGCGGCCGGTCTTGCGCGTGAGGAACTCGGCCAGCATGCGCGCCGAGATGTCGCCCGAGCCGCCGGGGCCGAAGGGCACGATGATCTGGATCGGCTTGTCCTTGTCCTGAGCAAGCGCGACGCCGGCGGTGGCCGCGAACGGCAGGCCCGCCAGCCAGGCGAGGCAGTGTCTTCTGTGCATGGGATGTGTCTCCTGTCTGTTTTTGAATGTCGTGGCCGGTGGGTGCTCAGCCGAGCGCGCCGGCGCCCAGCGCCTCGTTGTGCTCGCCCACGCCGGGCGCGCGGGCCCGTACCTGCGGGCGTTCGCCGTCGAAGGACAGCGGCAGCCCGACGATGCGCAGCTCTTCGTCGGGCACGGTCTGGAAGATGCCGATGGCCTCGGTCTGCGGCTGCGCCAGCACCTGCGCAAAGTCCTGGATCGGCGCGCACGGAATGCCCAGCGGCTCCAGCGCGTCGAGCCACTGCTGCGTCGAGCGCGTGCGGAACACGGCCTCCAGCGCGGGGATGAGCAGCGCCTTGTGCTGCACGCGCAGCGCGTTGCTCGCAAAGCGTTCGTCGCGCGTCCATTCCTCGTGGCCCGTGGCGCGCGCCAGCTTGGCGAACAGGCGGTCGTTGGCGGCGGCCACGACGATCTCGCCGTCTTCGGTGGGCAGCGCCTGGAACACCACCACGTTGGGGTTGCCGCTGCGGTGGCGCTCGGGCTGACGGCCCGTGGCGTGGAAGCCGGCCATCATCACCTGCAGCCAGCCCAGCGCGGTCTCGAACAGCGAGGTGTCGACCACGCAGCCCTGCCCCGTCGTCGCACGCCGCAGCAGCGCGGCGATGCAGCCCAGCGCCGCCCAGATGCCGGTGCCCAGGTCGAGCACCTGCATGCCGACGCGCGCCGACGGGCCGCTTTCGGCGCCGTTGATGCTGAAGATGCCCGCGAAGGCCTGCACCATCGGCTCGTAGCCGGGCGCCAGGCGCATCGGCCCCTTGTGCCCGAAGGCCCACAGCGAGCAGTACACCAGCCGGGGGTTGAGCGCGCGCAGCACGTTGGGGCCGAGTTCCAGTTCTTCGAGCGAGCCGGGGCGCATGTTCTGGATGAACACGTCGGCCTGCGCGGCGTGTTCGCGCAGCCACTGCACGTGCGCCGGGTTCTTCAGGTCGAGCGCGATGCTCTTCTTGCCGTGGTTCATGGCCTGGAAGGTGGTCGCGGTGCCGCGCCAGAACGGCGGGCCCCAGCCGCGCGCGTCGTCGCCCGCGCCGGGCCGCTCGATCTTCACCACCTCGGCGCCGAGCGAGGACAGGATCTCTCCCGCGTAGGGCCCGGCGATGTTCTGCCCGACCTCGATGACCTTGATGCCGGCCAGCGGCTGCGCGGCGGCGATGTTGTGGAAAGGGGTCGTCATGTTCAATGTCCTGTGAATCGGGGGGCGCGTTTGTCGAGGAAGTGCTGCACGCCCTCGCGGAAGTCGTCGGTGTCGCGGCAGGCAGCAATCTCACGGTCGGCCTCGCGCGTGGCCTGGCCCAGCGTCTGGTAGCGGGCGGCGCGCAACTGCTGCTTGATGACGCGGGTGGCGCGCGGCGAGGCGGCGTTCGCGATCTCGCCGGCGCGCGCGAGCACCGCGTCGAGAAAGCCCTCGGCCGGCAGCAGCCAGGCCAGCCCCATGCGATCGGCCTCCTCGGCCATCACGGTGCGGCCGGTCAGCAGCAGGTCGGCGGCGTGCATCGGGCCGATGAGGCGCGGCAGCAGCCAGGCCGTGCCGTGCTCGGCCACGAGGCCGCGGCGCGCATAGGGAAAGCTGAGCTTGGCGCCGGCCGCCACGTAGCGCAGGTCGGCATGCAGCGCGAGGCACAGCCCGACGCCAGCTGCGGCGCCGTTGATCGCGGCGATCAGCGGCTTGTCGAAGCCGCCGAGGTAGCCGTAGCGCTGCGCGAGGTCGTCGTCCGAGGGCGCCTGCGGCACGGGCGGCCGGACTGCTGCGCCCAACACCGCCATGTCCATGCCGGCGCAGAAGCCGCGACCAGCACCGGTCAGCACCGCGCAGCGCACGTCGTCGTCGGCCTGCGCCAGGTGGATGGCTTCGCGCAGCTCGGCTTCCAGCGTGGGCGTCCAGGCGTTGAGCCGGTCGGGGCGGTCGAAGGTGATCGAGGCGACGCGGTCGGTCACCGCGTACCTGAGTTCCGTGAATTCCAAGCGTGTCTCCGGTTCGTTGCTCGCCCTGTGTCGGGCATGGGCTCAGTATTCCGGCGCACCTTGGCGGTGACAATGCTGCAATTTCGCTGACCGAAATCATGGCCATGCCCCGCTCCACCTCCACCCGGGCCGAAACGCAGTCGACCGGCACCTTCGTGCGCAGCACGCCGGGCAGCCATTCGCTCGAGCGCGGGCTGGCGTTGCTGCGCGCCTTCCGGCATGGGGTGGACGTGCTGACCAACGCCGAGCTGGCCGACCGCACGCAGCTGCCGCGGCCCACGGTGAGCCGCCTGACACGCTCGCTGGTGGATGCGGGCTTTCTCGCCTACGACCTGGAGCAGCGCGGCTACCGGCTGACGGCCGCGTGCCTGAGCCTGGCCCTGTCGTTCCGCACCTCGGAGCAGACGCTGGCGCAGGCCCTGCCGCTGATGCGCGCGCTGGCCGAGGGCCGGCGCGTGAACGTGGGCCTGGCGGTGGCCGACCAGCTGGAGATGGTGTACCTGGACTCGGTGCGCTTCAGCCGGCTGGGCATCTTCCGGCGCATCCTGCCGGGCTCGCGCCTGCCGATCGCGAGCACGTCGCTGGGGTGTGCCTTCCTGGCGGGCATGCAGGCGACGGAACGCAAGGCCTTGCTGGCCCAGTTGCGCAAGGCGCATGGCAGCGACTGGCCCGCGCTGCAGCGACAGGTGGATGCGGCGCTGCGTGCGGTGGACGCGCAAGGCTATTGCCACGCGAACTGGGCGCCGGGCATGACGGCGGTAGCGCTGCCGCTGCGCGCGCCGTCAGGCAGCCTCTATGCGATGAACGTGAGTTTTCCGACGACGGGCGAGGTGTCGGCGGATGCACTGCGGACGCACGCCGATCTGCTGCTGCGCCTTGCGTCCGACCTGCGCAAGACGTGGGCGCGGTAGCGCGTCAGATCGCGACCAGCTGCCGCACGCCCTGCGCTTCCATGTCTTTTCCCAGGCCGCGCGCAATGACTTCGCCGCGCTCCATCACGAGGTAGTCGTCGGCCAGCTCCTGCGCGAAGTCGTAGTACTGCTCGCACAGCACGATGGCCATGTCGCCGCGGTCGGCCAGCATGCGGATGACGCGGCCGATGTCCTTGATGATGCTGGGCTGGATGCCTTCGGTGGGCTCGTCGAGGATCAGCAGCTTGGGCTTGGGCGCGAGGGCGCGGGCGATCGCCAGTTGCTGCTGCTGCCCGCCTGACAGGTCCCCGCCTCTTCTGTTGATCATCTGCTTGAGCACGGGGAACAGCTCGAACAGCTCCGCAGGAATCGGCGTGCCGCCGCTCTTGTAGGCCAGGCCCATGCGCAGGTTCTCTTCCACCGTGAGCCGCGCGAAGATCTCGCGGCCCTGCGGCACGAAGCCGATGCCGGCCCTGGCCCTGTCGTACGGCGTGGCCTTGTGGATCGGCTTGCCTTCGAGTTCGATGCTGCCGCTCTTGATGGGCACCAGGCCCATGAGCGACTTCAGCAGCGTGGTCTTGCCGACGCCGTTGCGGCCGAGCAATACCGTGACCTTGCCGAGCGTGGCCTGGAAGCTCACGTCTCTGAGGATGTGGGAGCCGCCGTAGTACTGGTGGATGTTTTTTACTTTCAGCATGGTGGGATGCCTTCCTTGGTCTTTATCGGGGGCACCCGGTGGGCGGCACGGCGCGGTCGGCCCCACTGTGCCGGCCCTTCGGGCTGCCCTGCGGTGCTCGCGTTTCGCGGGGTCTCGCAGAACTCGCTGCGCTCAAACAGCTGCGAGCCCTGATCCGCGAAACGCTGCGCTCCTCGGCGGCACAGAGGGGCCGCCCACACCGCACCGCCCACCGGGCGCTGGTCGTGGCGTTGATGCCGTCGGCTCTGGCCGCGGCGACAAGTTCACCGCCCAAGGTAGACCTCGATCACGCGTTCGTCGGCCTGCACTTCGTCGAGTGTGCCTTGCGCGAGCACCGAGCCATCGCACAGCACGGTCACGATCTCGGAGATGGTGCGGATGAAGCTCATGTCATGCTCCACCACCATCAGCGAGTGCTTGCCCTTGAGCGTGAGGAACAGCTCGGCGGTGCGAGCGGTTTCCTCGTCGGTCATGCCGGCCACGGGCTCGTCGAGCAGCAGCAGCTTCGGGTCTTGCATGAGCAGCATGCCGATCTCGAGCCACTGCTTCTGGCCGTGGCTCAGGTTGCCGGCCAGGCGCGACACGCTGTCGGCCAGGTGGATGGTCTCCAGCACCTCGGCCAGGCGGTCGCTCTGCGCCGAGTCGAGCCTGAACAGCATCGAGGCGCGCACGCCCTTGTCGGTCTTCAGTGCGAGCTCGAGATTCTCGAACACAGTGAGGTGCTCGAACACCGTCGGCTTCTGGAACTTGCGGCCGATGCCCAGCTGCGCGATGTCGGCCTCGCGGTGGCGCAGCAGGTCGATGGTGCTGCCGAAGAACACGGTGCCCGAATCGGGCCGGGTCTTGCCGGTGATGATGTCCATCATCGTGGTCTTGCCCGCGCCGTTGGGTCCGATGATGCAGCGCAGCTCGCCCGGCGCGATGTCGAGCGAGAGCTTGTTGATGGCCTTGAAGCCGTCGAAGCTCACGCTCACGTCTTCCAGGTACAGGATGCGGCCGTGGGTGATGTCGACCTCGCCCGGCGTGGCGATGCGGCTGAAGCCTGCGGTGCGGCCACCCGATTCGGTCTGGCCCGTGGCCGCGTGCAGGCCGGCCGCGCGTGCGGCGCGCTCGGCGCCGGCTTCCATCAGGTCGGGCGTCATGCGCGGGCTCCCTTCACCTCGGCGACCAGAGGCGCCTGCACGGTTGCTTCGGGCTCGGCATGCGCGGGGTGCGCGGCGGCGGGCTCGCGCCGCGCTTCCTTCGCAGCCGGCGCTGCGGCCTTCTGTGTCTTCTCGCGCGACAACCACTTGCGCACCAACCCCACGATGCCGTTCGGCAGGAACAGCGTGACAGCAATGAACAAGGCGCCCAGGAAGTACAGCCAGTACTCGGGGTAAGCCACGGTGAGCCAGCTCTTGGCGCCGTTGACGATGAAGGCGCCGAGGATCGGACCGATCAGCGTGGCGCGCCCACCGACTGCGGCCCACACCGCGATCTCGATGGAGTTGGCCGCGCTCATCTCGCCCGGGTTGATGATGCCGACCTGCGGCACGTACAGCGCGCCGGCCACGCCGCACATGACGGCGGAGATGACCCAGATCGTGAGCTTGTACGGTAGCGGGTTGTAGCCCGAGAACATCACGCGCGTTTCGGCGTCGCGAATGGCCTGCAGCACGCGGCCGAACTTGCTGCCGATGAGCCACTTGGCGAACAGGAAGAAGCCCAGCAGCGTGAGGCCGGTGAGCGCGAAGAGCGTCATGCGCATCTCCTGCGTGGCGATCGGGATGTTCAGGATGCGCTTGAAGTCGGTGAAGCCGTTGTTGCCGCCGAAGCCCGTCTCGTTGCGGAAGAACAGCAGCATGGCGGCGAAGGTCATGGCCTGCGTGATGATCGAGAAGTACACGCCCTTGATGCGCGAGCGGAAGGCGAAGAAGCCGAACACGAAGGCGATGAGGCCGGGCACCGCCACGATGAGCAGCAGCGTCATGCCGAAGCTGCCGCTGAAGGTCCAATGCCAGGGCAGTTCCTTCCAGTCGAGGAACACCATGAAGTCGGGCAGGTCGCTCTTGTAGTTGCCGTCGCGGCCGATCTGGCGCATGAGGTACATGCCCATCATGTAGCCGCCCAGCGCGAAGAACAGGCCGTGGCCCAGCGACAGGATGCCGGTGTAGCCCCAGATCAGGTCCATGGCCAGCGCGCAGATGGCGTAGCACATGATCTTGCCGACCAGCGCCACGGCGTAGTCGCTCATGTGCAGCGGGCTGTCGACCGGCACCACGATGTTGAGCACCGGCGCGATCGCGCACACCACGATGAGTGCGACGAAGAAGGCCGTCCAGCCCTTGCCGCTCAGCAGCGGACCTTTAGTTGGCAACGTGACCTTGCTCATGCCTCTGCGCTCCGGCCCTTCATCGCGAAGATGCCTTGCGGCCGCTTCTGGATGAAGATGATGATGAAGACAAGCACCGCGATCTTCGCAAGCACCGCGCCCGCCCAGCCCTCGATGAACTTGTTGAGAATGCCCAGCCCCAGGGCCGCATACACGGTGCCCGCGAGCTGGCCGACGCCGCCCATCACGACCACCATGAAACTGTCGACGATGTAGCTCTGGCCCAGGTCGGGGCCGACGTTGCCGATCTGGCTCAACGCACAGCCCGCCAGGCCCGCGATGCCGGAGCCGAGCGCGAAGGCGTAGGTGTCGATGCGTGCGGTGTTCACGCCCATGCACGAGGCGATCGGGCGGTTCTGCGTGACGCCGCGCACGAACAGGCCCAGGCGCGTCTTGCCGATGAGCCAGCCCATCGCCAGCAACACGAGCGCCGCGAAGACGATGATGCAGATGCGGTTCCACGGCAGCGTGACGTTGCTCAGCATGGTGAAGCCGCCGCTCATCCAGCCGGGGTTTTCCACGCCGACGTTCTGCGCGCCGAAGAGCGAACGCACGAGCTGCTGCAGCATCAGGCTGATGCCCCAGGTGGCGAGCAGCGTCTCGAGAGGACGGCCATACAGGAAGCGGATCACGCCACGCTCGAGCACCGCGCCCACGAGCGCCGAGGCGAGGAAGGACACGGGAATGGCGGCCACCAGGTACCAGCCGAACGCTGCCTCGGGCATGTACCTCTGGAAGATGCCCTGCATCACGTAGGTGGCGTAGGCGCCGATCATCATCAGCTCGCCGTGCGCCATGTTGATGACGCCCATGAGGCCGTAGGTGATGGCCAGGCCGAGCGCGGCGAGCAGCAGCACCGAGCCCAGGCTGATGCCGCTGAACACGGCGTTGATGCGGTCGCCCCAGACCAGCGCGCCGTCGATGTTGGCGATCGATGCGGTGATGGCCGCCTTGACGTCGGCCTCGGTTTCGTCGGCCAGGCGTTGGTTGAGCAGCAGCTTGGTGTCGGGGTTGCGGTTGTTGCCCAGCTCCTTGGCCGCGGCCAGGCGCTTGGCCTTGTCGGCGCTCGTGAGCATGCTGGCGGCACGCACCAGCTCGAGCTGCGCCTTGATCTTGGGGTTGGTCTCGGCGGCCAGCGCCTTCTCGACCATGGGAATGCGCGACTCGTCGGGCTCCTTGAAGAGCGCCTGCGCAGCTTCGGCGCGCACCGCGTCGTCGGTGCTCGTGAGCTTGAGTGCGGCCTGTGCGGCATCGAGTGCGCCGCGCATGAGGTTGTTGTTGACGACGTCCTCGGCGGTGTCGGGCACCTTCAGCTCGGAGCCGGTGACGGGGTCGAAGCCCTTGTCGTCCTTCATCACGAAGACCTTGTCTTCGGTGTACTTCACGGCGTCGTCGGACATCGCCTGGATGAACGCGGCGGTCTTGTCGTCGGCAGTGAGGACGGCCTTGTTGAGTGCGGCGATGCGGGCTTCGGATTCGCCGGAGGCGATGGCCTTGGCTTCGTCGGCGGTCAGCGCATGGACGGGCGCTGCTGCCAGCAACAGCAGCGCCGTCGTGCAGGAACAAATTGAGCGCAGTAATGGATGCACAGCGTTTCTCTCATTCGGGAACACCGAGGAACCGGCTTTGCCGGCCCTCAGGTGTTGCCCCCGGTAGGGGGAAGGCGAAGCGACACGAAGTGCGCACAGCCTGGGAGCGAGCCCCAGTTACATCGACTTGCCAGCGGGGTAATCCGGCTTCTTGTCGTTGCCTTCGATGTACGGGCTCCACGGCTTGGCCTTGACCGGACCCGGCGTCTTCCACACCACGCTGAACTGCCCGTCGGCCTTGATCTCGCCGATGAACACGCTCTTGTGCAGGTGGTGGTTCTTCTCGTCCATCTTCGACACGATGCCCGACGGTGCCGTGAAGGTCTGGCCGGCCATCGCGGCGATCACCTTGTCGGTGTCGGTCGACTTGGCCTTCTCGACCGCCTGCTTCCACATGTGGATGCCGATCCAGGTGGCTTCCATCGGGTCGTTGGTGAGCGGCTTGTCCTTGTGGCCGGCGATGTTCTTGGCCTTAGCGTAGTCGCTCCACTGCTTGATGAACGCCGTGTTGGTCGGGTTCTTGATCGACATGAAGTAGTTCCATGCCGCGAGGTGGCCCACGAGCGGCTTGGTGTCCACGCCGCGCAGTTCTTCCTCGCCCACCGAGAAGGCGACCACCGGCACGTCCTTGGCCTTCAGGCCCGCGTTGCCCAGTTCCTTGTAGAAGGGCACGTTGGAGTCGCCGTTGATGGTCGAGACCACGGCGGTCTTGCCACCGGCCGAGAACTTCTTGATGTCGGCGACGATGGTCTGGTAGTCGCTGTGGCCGAAGGGGGTGTACTTCTCGTCGATGTCCTTGTCGGCCACGCCCTTGCTCTTGAGGTAGGCGCGCAGGATCTTGTTGGTGGTGCGCGGGTACACGTAGTCGGTGCCCAGCAGCACCCAGCGCTTGGCGCCGCCGCCTTCCTTGCTCATGAGGTAGTCGACGGCCGGAATCGCTTGCTGGTTGGGTGCGGCGCCCGTGTAGAACACGTTCTTCGAGAGCTCTTCACCCTCGTACTGCACGGGGTAGAACAAGAGGCCGTTCATTTCCTCGACCACCGGCAGCACGGACTTGCGCGACACCGAGGTCCAGCAGCCGAAGATCACCGAGACCTTGTCCTGGCCGAGCAGCTGCTTGGTCTTTTCAGCGAACAGCGGCCAGTTGGAGGCCGGGTCGACCACCACGGGCTCCAGCTGCTTGCCCAGCACGCCGCCCTTCTTGTTGATGTCGTCGATGGCCATCAGCACCGTGTCCTTCAACACGGTTTCCGAGATGGCCATCGTGCCCGACAGCGAGTGCAGCACGCCGACCTTGATGGTGTCGGCTGCGAATGCAGGCGCAGCAGAAATGCTGGCCAGCGCGACGGCGGCGGTGAGCGCCTTGAGTGTGAAACGACGTTGCATGTGGACTCCTGCTCCGGGTGGGTTGAACCTTGTCGACAGCGCGGGGCTGGCGATGGAGAGGAGTCTGCGGAACGCACCACAAAGGGGAAATACGCCGGGTGGCGTACACGGAGGTACTCAGGCGGGTGGCGGGGCCGGGTACTTCACGGCGTTGGCGAGCATCTTGTGCTTCGCCGCCTCGACCGGGTCGATGCCGAGCTTGTCGGCCAGCTGCAGCAGGTAGAGCAGGACGTCCGCGATCTCGGTGCCGATCTGCGCGCGCTGGTCTGCGGGCAGCGCCCGGCTTTGCGCTTCGGTGAGCCACTGGAAATGCTCGAGCAGTTCGGCAGCCTCGACCGACAGCGCGGCGGCGAGGTTCTTGGGGGAGTGGAATTGCTCCCAGTCGCGGGCTTGTGCGAAGTCGCGCAAGGCCTGGGTCAGTGCTTGAAGTTCGGTGGCCATGTCAATCCTGCGGGGTCTGCCGCGAGTTTGGCATGGCTACCCGGCTACGCCATGCGACCTCCCCGCCCATGCAGCACCGCCACCAGCAGCGCCGACACCATCAGATAAACCAGCGCCACACCGAACGCGGCTGTGTAGTCCGCCTCGCGCCCCAACTGCCCATAGAACAGGATCCCGACCAACGCCACCCCCAGCGCATTGCCCGCCTGCTGCACCATCGACAGCACACCCGAGGCCACGCCCGCGTGCTGCGGCGGCAGGCCGGCCAGCACGGTGGACACCAGCGGCGCCATCACCATGCCGAGCCCCGCGCCCTGCACGAACAGCAGCGGCACCATCCACGCCACGACATGCGCATGGCCCGGCCAGCCGGCCACGTTGGCGCACTGCAGCGCATGCCCCGCCGCGAGCACGAGGGCGCCGAGTGCGATCGGGGGCGTGCCGCCGAAGCGGCGGGCGATGCGGGCGCCGGCCATCGAGGTCGCGAAGAAGCCCACGGCCAGCGCCGTGAAAACGATGCCAGAGTGGAGCGCACCCAGCCCGATCCCCTGCTGCAGATAGAGCGCGAGCACGAAGTAGAACGAGGCATTGCCCGCATAGAAGGCCAGCGTGGTGAGCAGCCCGGTCACGAAGCGGCGGTTGGCGAGCAGCACCGGCGCCACCAGCGGCGCACCGCCGCGTGCCGCAAGGCGGCGCTGCTGCCTCGCGAAGAAGCCCCACAGCGGCACGGCGGCGGCCAGGCACAGCCAGCTCCACAGCGGCCAGCCCTGCTGGCGCCCTTCGACCAGCGGCAGCACCACGGCCACCGACCCAGCCGCGACCAGCGCCATGCCGGCGAGGTCGAGCGGGCTGTCGCCGCGGCCCTGCGCCAGCGGGGGCACCACGCGCGGCGCGAGCACCAGCGCCAGCAGGCCGATGGGCACGTTGATGAGAAAGCAGCTGCGCCAGCCGAGCCCCGCGAGGTCGGCATGGATCAGCGCGCCGCCCACCAACTGCCCCAGCGTGGCCGCCAGGCCCAGCGTGAGGCCGTAGGCCGCGAAGGCGCGTGTCCGGTCTTCGCCCGCGTAGGCCAGGCCGATCATCGCGAGCACCTGCGGCTGCAGCAGCGCGCCGGCCAGGCCCTGCAGCAGGCGCGCGGCCACGAGCAGCCCGGCGTTCGGCGCCACGCCGCAGGCGGTCGAGGCGAGCGTGAACAGCAGCAGGCCGAGCATGAACATGCGGCGCCGGCCGAACAGGTCGCCCAGCCGCCCGCCCGTGACCAGGCCCGCGGCGGTGGCCAGGCCGTAGCCCGCCACCACCAGCTGCAGCGTGCCCGCGCTGGCCTGCAGGTCGTGCTGCATGGACGGCAGCGCGACGTTGACGATGAAGAAGTCGAGCACCACCAGGAAGGTGCCGCTGAGCATGACCCACAGGCCCAGCCGGCCCGGTGTGGCGGACGCGATCGATGGGGCAGAAGAAACGGCAGGGTTCGACGAGGTCATGGCCCCCACTGTCGGCACCGGCCGGCATCGCGGCAATGACCTGCGAGGTCATGCGCGCAGGGCGCCGCGCGTTCAGCGCTTGTCGAACTGCGCGGACGCAAAGGCCCAGGTCATGCGCGTGGCGTCGGGCCCGAGCGGGTCGCTGAACAGCTGCCCCCGCGACCCGCCGCTCCACGAGTGGCCGAGCCCCGCGATCTCGCACAGCGTGACCAGGGTGCGGCCCTGGCGCTTGAAGTCGGTCACGCGCATGGCGCGGCGCTGGCCGCGTTGCAGGTCGCGCGCGATGCCGGCGTGCGCGCCCACGGCGGTGGCCCAGACGGCCGCGCTGCTCATGGCGTTGCTCGGCGCCACCACGGCGTCGGCGTCGCCGTGCAGCACCAGCATCGGCGGCAGCGTCGTGAAGACGGCCGCCGCGCCCATGGCCTTGCCGACCGCGGTGACGGGCATCGGCGGCACGTGCTGTCCGCGCATGGCGCCGAGCGCGGTGGCCGACGACTTCGCGGCGCCGGGCGCCACGCCCGAGTGCATGACCACGGCGCGAAAACGGTTCGGGTAGCGCGTGGCCAGCAGCGCCGCCATGCTCGCGCCCGCCGACAGGCCGGCCACGGCCACGCGGTCGCGGTCGACGGGGTACAGCATGCAGGCCTGGTCGACGGCGGCCATCAGCGTGGCGGCCTCGGCGTCGGCCTTGCCGGAGCGGCGCTCGTACCAGTTCCAGCAGCCCTGCGGATGGGCGATGCGGTCCTGCTCGGGGTAGAGCACGAGAAAGCGCTGGCGCACCGCGAGCGCATTCATGCGCGTGCTGGCCGCGAAGTCGCGACCGGTCTGGCCGCAGCCGTGCAGCATGACCATGAGCGGGAGCTTCTCGCCGGGCTGCAGCACCAGGTCGGCCGGACGGAACAGGTGATAGCCGCGCGCCCCACCCGCGCCCATCGCCATGCCACTGATCCAGTCGCCCTTGCCGGGCGGCGGCTTGAGCCGCTTGGCGGTCGCGCGTTGCACCTGGCCGGCCACGCGCTTGCCGTTGCTCAGCGTGAGCTTGGTGAGCGCCTTCAGGTTGCGCTCATAGGCGCGGGCGAAGAATGAAGCGGTGGAGCGACGGGCCATGGCGCAGTGTGCAGGCAAAGCGCCGGGCGGCCAAACGGCCGCGAAGCCTTCAGTAGATTTCCGGCACGATCATGCTGGCGGGGACGGGCTGGCGAAGATAGTCGTCATGCCGCTCGCGCGCCGGCAGCTCGACCGGCGCATGCGCCACCTCCTGGTAGGGCAACTGACCCAGCAGATGGCTGATGCAGTTCAGGCGCGCCTTCTTCTTGTCGACGGCCTGCACCACCCACCACGGCGCCTCGGGGATGTGGGTGCGCTCCAGCATGATCTCCTTGGCCTTGGTGTATTCCTCCCATCGGCGGCGGCTCTCGAGGTCCATGGGGCTGAGCTTCCACTGCTTGAGCGGGTCGTGGATGCGGCCCAGGAAGCGCATGTGCTGCTCGTCGTCGGTGATGGAGAACCAGTACTTGATGACCTTGATGCCCGAGCGCACGAGCATCTTCTCGAACTCGGGCACGGTGCGGAAGAACTCCTCGTACTCGTCGTCGCTGCAAAAGCCCATCACGCGCTCGACGCCGGCGCGGTTGTACCAGCTGCGGTCGAACAGCACCATCTCGCCGGCGGCCGGCAGGTGCGCCACATAGCGCTGGAAGTACCACTGCGTGCGTTCGCGGTCGTTGGGCGCGGGCAGCGCGGCCACGCGGGCCACGCGCGGATTCAGGCGCTGGGTGATGCGCTTGATGACACCGCCCTTGCCCGCCGCGTCGCGGCCTTCGAAAAGAATGACCACCTTCTGCTTGCTGTGCTGCACCCAGTCCTGCAGCTTGACCAGTTCGCCCTGCAGGCGAAAGAGTTCCTTGAAGTAGGCCTGGCGCGCCGCCTTGTCGGACACGGAAGACGCGGTCGAGCCGGGGTCGAGCCCGTCGAGGTTGCGGTCTTCGATCTCCAGTTCGAGCTCTTCGTCGTAGCTGTCGATCAGGTCGCGGGCGATGCGTTGCATCAGGTCTTCGTGGTCGGGAAGTGCGCTCGTCAGCATGATGAAAAGGGGCAAGAGTGGCGGGTAGACAAAAAGCATGCTGCACCCGCCGCATGACGACGGCGTGACGGTTTTGCGGCTGTTTTCTGTAAGCCGACACGCCGTTGTCACATGGCACGAACACCATCCGGGGCACGCTGGCAGCCCGCCAAACGGGCGTCTGCCTGTTCACATGTCTTTTCTGACCACGCACCTTGTCGGTATTTCATGACCTCGCCGCGCAGTCCTATGGCGGCGACGAAGCCGGGCTGATCTGCGGCTACCTGTTCGACGCCGCGGCGCCGGAACCCGCGCGGGCGATCGATTCGGCGCAGGCCGCCGCGTGGCTGGCGGATGCCGGCCAGCTCGGCGACAGCAACGCCTACGTGTGGCTGCACTTCAACCTGAGCCATGCGCACGCCGAACGCTGGCTGGTGCGGCACGCGGCGCTGTCGGACACCTTCTACGAGACGCTGCACGAAGGCCTGCCCTCCACGCGCATCGAGCGCGCCGACGACTCGCTGATCGCGGTCATCAACGACGTGCACTTCGAGTTCAGCTTCGAGCCCTCCGACATCTCCACGCTGTGGATCAGCGTCGGCCCGCGCCTGGTGGTCACGGCGCGCACCAAGCCGCTGCGTTCGGTCGACGCGCTGCGCACGGCCGTGAAGGCGGGCGAGGCACCGCGCTCGAGCACCGAGCTGCTCGAGCACCTGCTGCGCGCGCAGGCCGACGTGCTGGTGAAGATCGTGCGCGGCGTCACCTCGCGCATCGACCGCATCGAGGACGAACTGCTGGCCGGCCGCCTGGACCACAAGCGCGCACGGCTGGGCGTGCTGCGCCGGCTGCTGGTGCGGCTGCAGCGGCTGCTGGCGCCCGAGCCGGCCGCGCTGTTCCGCCTGCTGCAGGGCCCGCCGGCCTGGATGGCCGAGCCCGACGTGCAGGAGCTGCGCGGCTCGACCGAGGAGTTCTCGGTGGTGCTGCGCGACATGCAGGCGCTGCAGGAGCGCATCAAGCTGCTGCAGGAAGAAATCGCCGCCAACGTCAACGAGGACAACAACCGCAGCCTGTTCGTGCTGACGGTGGTCACGGTGCTGGCGCTGCCGATCAATATCCTGGCCGGCCTGTTTGGCATGAACGTGGGCGGCATTCCGCTGGCGGAGCACAGGCACGGGTTCTGGATCGTGGTGGCGATCGTCGCCACCTTCACCGCCGTGGCCGCCTGGACGGCCTTCCGCAAGAAGCGCTGAGGCGCGCCCGCGCTCAATCCGACGGCAGCGGCGCGGCGGCCGCGTCCTGCATGCATTGCAGGAAGACGCGCGTGGGCGTGTTCATCGCCTCGCTGCGCAGGCGGAAGGCGCACATGGGGCCGCGCAGCAGCTCGCCCGGCATGGCGATGCGGCGCACGAGCCCGCGCCGCTCGAAGTCTTCGGCGTAGTGGTTGGCGGTGGCCCACAGCAGGCCCGAGCTGCGCACGAGGTGCAGCGCGAGCGGGGCCGAGTCGGCCTGGATGTCGGCCGGATGCGGCCCGCCCGGGCGGCGGTGCACCGACAGCATGCGGTCCAGCTTGGGCCGCAGCGGCGTGCGGTGCGGCGGCAGCACCCAGCGCTCGTTGGCGGCCTCGGCCCAGGTCGGCGCACGCTTGAGCGCCAGCCGGTGCCGCGGCGCCGCCACGATGCTGCTGAACTCCTCGTACAGCGGCGTGACCTCGACGCGGTTGAGGTCGACCGTCCACTCCGCGTGCGCGAGCATGAGGTCGATGCGCCCATCCTGCAGCGCGCCGTGCAGGTCCTCGATCTCCAGCGTCTGCACCATCGGGCGCACGTGGGGCAGCATCTGCGAGGCCTGCAGCAGCGCGGCCGCGAGCCGCTGCGCCGAGAACACGGGCAGCACGCCCAGGCGCAGCTCGCCGCTCACGCCCACGCGCAGGTCGCGCAGCGACTCCTCGGCCAGCATCAGTTCGCCCAGCACGCGGTCGGCGTGCCGGACCATGCTCAGCCCCGCCGCCGTGGGCGAGATGCGCTTGGTGGTGCGCTCGAACAGGCGCACCTGCAGCGTGGCCTCGAGCTGGGCCAGCGTGCGCGACAGCGCCGGCTGGGTGGTGTTGAGCAGCTCGGCCGACTTGCTCAGGCTGAGCGTGCGGCCCAGCTGGCTGAGCAGCCGCAGCTGGCGCAGCGTGAGGTTTCGTTCCAGGAAGGAGGCCATGGCCACTTATATCGACAACGGTATGAGTACGCTCGGATTTCTCATTTGTCGCCCTCCCCCGGCCTGCCCAGAATCCGCCCACCGCCCTGGCACCCCGGAGACCCGCGATGACCGAACCGACGAAGCGATCCCTTTGCGCCGCCCTCATGGCCGCCACCGCCCTGCTGGCCGGCCTGCTGCCCGCCGGCGCGGCGGCCCAGGCGTACCCGACCCGGCCCGTGCGCCTGATCGTGCCGTGGGCGCCCGGCACGCCGGCGGACGTGGCGGGCCGCGTGGTGGCCGAGCGCATGGCGGGCGGGCTGGGCCAGACCGTGTTCGTCGAGAACCGGCCGGGCGCGGCCGGCACCGTGGGCCTGGGCGAGGTGCTGCGCCAGCCGGCCGACGGCTACACGGTCTACATGCTGTCGTCGGCCTCGCTGGTGGCGCCGCTGCTGTTCCCCAGCCAGTCGCTCGACCTGCTCAAGAGCCTGGAGCCGGTCGGCATGACGGCCTGGAGCTACAACGTGCTGGTGGCGCCCGCCGCCTCAGCGCTGGGCTCGCCGCGCGAGCTGGAGGCCGCGGCCAAGGCCCGGCCGGGCACGCTGAGCTTCGGCTCCGGCGGCAACGGCACGCCGGCGCACCTGGCCGGCGCACTGTTCGCCCAGCAGACGGGCAGCCAGCTCACGCACGTGCCGTACAACCAGTTCCCGATGGCGGTGGGCGACCTGCTGGCCGGGCGCCTGGACACCATGTTCCTGACCGCATCAGCCGCATTGCCGCAGATCCAGGCCGGCAAGCTGCGCGCGCTCGCGGTGACCGGCGCGCACCGTCTGCCGGCCCTGCCCGCCGTGCCCACGATGATCGAGCAGGGCTACGCGGGCTTCGAGCTGCGCTCCTTCGACGGCATGACGGTGCGCAGCGGCACGCCGCGCGAGATCGTCGAGCGGCTCGGCGACGCGCTCGCCAAGGCGCTGGCCGCGCCCGAGGTGCGCGAGCGCCTGGCCACGCTGGCGCTCGAGCCGGAGCCGATGACGCCGGCGCGCTTTCGCACCGTGCTGGCGGCCGAGTCGGACAAGTGGCTGCGCCTGGGCCGCGGCGCCGGCATCAAGGCCGACTGAGCGCGCGATGCAGGCAGACATCGTGATCGTCGGGGGCGGCTCGGCGGGCTGCGTGCTGGCCGCCCGCCTGAGCGAAGACCCCGCGCTGCAGGTGGTGCTGGTCGAGGCGGGGCGGCCCTCGCGCAACCCGTGGCTGCGCATTCCCATCGGCTACTTCAAGACGGTGGGCCACCCCCGGCACGACTGGCGCTTCGAAACCGACCCCGAGCCGGACATGGCGCAGCGCCGCCTGCCCTGGCCGCGCGGCCGGGGGCCGGGCGGCTCCAGCCTCATCAACGGCATGCTGTACCTGCGCGGCCATCGCGCCGACTACGACCAGTGGGCCGCCCTGGGCAACCCGGGCTGGGACTGGGACAGCGTGCGCCCCTACTTCGACCGGTCGCAGCCCGCGGCCGATGGGCAGCTGTGGGTGTCCGCGCTGCCGCGCGATGCGTTGTCGGATGCCTTCATCGCCGCGGCGGCGCATGCCGGCATCGCGCCCACGGCCGACTTCAACGGCGGCGACAACAGCGGCGCCGGCTACTTCCGGATGACGACCCGCCACGGCCAGCGCATGGACACGGGGCGGGCCTTCCTGGCGCCGGCGCGGGGCCGGCCCAACCTGCGCGTGCTGTCGGGCGCGCAGGCGACCCGCGTGTGCTTCGAGGGGCGGCGCGCCGTCGGCGTGGACTGCGTGCGCGACGGCAAGGTCGAACGCGTCTCGGCGCGGCACGAGGTGATCCTCAGCGCCGGCGCCATCCAGTCGCCGCAGCTGCTGCAGCTCTCGGGCGTGGGGCCGGCCGGGCTGCTGGGCCGCCTGGGCCTGCCGGTGGTGGCGCCGCTCGAGGGCGTGGGGCGCAACCTGCAGGACCACCTGCAGGTGCGGCCCAGCTACCGCTGCCACGGCATCGAGACGCTCAACGACATCGCCCACAGCCGCTGGCGCAGCGCGCGCGAGTTCATGCGCTACTTGCTGACGCGCGGCGGCGCGCTGAACGGCGGCGTCTACCGCGCCGGCGCCTTCTTTCCGGCGGGCGACGAGGCCGCGGGGTGGCCCGATGCGCAGATCCACTTCGGGCTGGTGAGCTTCGAACGGCCGCACCAGCCGCCGCACCCGTTCCCGGGCGTGACGCTGTCGGCCTGCCTGCTGCGCCCGCACAGCCGCGGCGAGATCATGCTGCGCTCGGCCGATCCGCTGGCGGCGCCGTCGATCCAGCCGCGCTACCTGTCGCACGAAGCCGACCGCGCGCTGGCCGTGCGGCTGGTGCGCAAGATGCGCGAGATCGCCGCCGCGCCGCCGCTGGCGCGCTACCTGGCGCAGGAGCACGAGCCCGGGCCCGCGCTGGCCAGCGACGCGCAGCTGCTGGACTGGGTGCGCCGCCGCGGCGGCAGCATCTTCCACCCGGTGGGCACCTGCGCCATGGGACCCGCCGACGATGCCTCCGCGGTGGTCGATGCCCGCCTGCGGGTCCACGGCCTGCAAGGGCTGCGCGTGGTGGACGGTTCGGTGATGCCGCGGCTGGTGTCGGGCAACACGAACGCGCCGATCATCATGATCGCCGAGCGTGCCGCCGACCTCGTCAGGAACGACCTGCGCGCCTGAGCGCCCACGGGACGGCGCGCGCCAAGCCGCTTGGGCGATGAGGTTAATGCTATTTATCTAGTAGCAGACCGAAGCATCCACACGCCGGTGTCGGCGGGCGAGAGCGCCTAGAATCGGCCGGTGTCTTCTACTCTCAATGCCGATCTTCACTGCCACTCCGTGGTCTCCGACGGCACATTGACGCCCGAAGCGCTGGCCGCCCGCGCCGCCGCCAACGGGGTCGAGCTCTGGGCCCTCACCGACCACGACGAGGTCGGCGGCCAGCACCGCGCCGCCGCGGCCGCGCGCGAAAACGGCATGCGCTACCTCACCGGCACCGAGATCTCGGTGACCTTCGCGAACGAAACCGTACACATCGTCGGCCTGGGCTTCGACCCCGACGACGCCGCCATGTCGCAGGGCCTGTACGACACGCGCGGCGGGCGCGGCAAGCGCGCGCAGGAAATGTCCGAGGGGCTGGCCAAGGTCGGCATCCACGGCGCCTACGAAGGCGCGCTCAAGTTCGTCGGCAATCCCGAACTCATTTCGCGCACGCACTTCGCGCGCTTCTTGGTCGAGCAGGGCCACTGCCGCGACACCCCCGAGGTGTTCCGCAAGTTCCTCACCGAAGGCAAGCCGGGCTACGTGCCGCACCGCTGGGCTTCGCTGAAGGACGCCGTGCACTGGATCACCGCCGCCAAGGGCATGGCCGTGATCGCGCACCCGGGCCGCTACAAGTTCACGGCCAACGAGGAGTACGCG
The DNA here is from genome assembly GCF_058787635.1 of Variovorax sp. FW305-3-2-15-B-LB1. Lineage (NCBI taxonomy): Bacteria > Pseudomonadati > Pseudomonadota > Betaproteobacteria > Burkholderiales > Comamonadaceae > Variovorax > Variovorax sp. FW305-3-2-15-B-LB1. The sequence continues at coordinate 25,007 of NZ_JBYSZY010000010.1, forward strand.
CTGTTCCTCGAATTCAAGGCGCACGGCGGCCAGGCGATCGAGGTCGTCACGGGCAGCCACACGCCGGCCGAGTTCGTCGAGTACGCCGACAAGGCGCTCGAGTTCGATTTCGCCGCCTCGCGCGGCAGCGATTTCCACAGCCCCGACGAGAGCCACTGCGATCTCGGCAAGCTGCCACCGTTGCCCGGCAGCCTCACGCCGGTGTGGGAACTGCTCGGCCACCGCATCCAGCAGTGAGCCAGAGCCCCGGGCCCGGCATCGACAGCGCGGCCACCGCCGCGCTCGCCCAGGCACGCGCCACAGCGCAAACCCGCCGCCGCACCGAGTCCGAACGCATCCTCGCGGGCATCGGGCTGGTCACCCTGGCGGTGGCCTGCTTCGCCACGCTGGACACGGCCACCAAGTACTCGACGCTCGCCGTGCCGATCCTCATGGGGGTGTGGTTCCGCTATGCCTTCCAGGCCGTGGCCACCACGCTGGTGCTGCTGCCGCTGCGCGGCACGGCCCTGCTGCGCACGCAGCACCCGCGCTACCAGGCGCTGCGCGGGGCGCTGCTGCTGGGCTCGAGCCTCTTTGCCTTTTTGAGCCTGCGCTACATGCCGCTGGCCGAGTTCACGTCGATCGTGCTGATCGCGCCGCTGGTGATCACGCTGCTGGCCGCCACCACGCTCAAGGAGCAGGTGTCGCCGCTGCGCTGGACGCTGGTGGCCGGCGGCTTCATCGGCACGCTGGTCATCCTGCGTCCGGGCGGCGGCAGCTTCAGCTGGGCCGTGCTGCTGCCGCTGGGGCTGGTGCTGACCAACGCCTGGTTCCAGGTGCTCACGAGCAAGCTCGCGCAGACCGAGAACCCGCTGACCATGCACTTCTATACGGGCTGGGTCGGGACGCTGCTGGCCTCGGTGGCCGTGCCCTTCGCCTGGACCGCCCTGCCCTCGTGGGAATGGTGGGCGCTGCTGTGCCTCATGGGTTTCATGGGCACGGTGGGCCACTTCATGCTGATCCTGGCCTACCAGCGCGCGCCGGCGTCCACCCTCACCCCGTACCTGTACGCGCAGATCGCCTTCGCGATGCTGGGCGGCTGGCTCATCTTTTCCCACGTGCCCGACCGCTTCTCGCTGATCGGCATGGCGATGATCGCCGTGTGCGGCGCCGCCGGCGCGTGGCTCACCGTGCGCGAGCGGCGCGTGCCGATCGAACCGGCGGAATCCTGATCAGGAGCAATTCACCATGGCCCAGTACTTCGAAGTCCACCCCGAGAACCCCCAGCAGCGCCTCTTGAAGCAGGCCGTGGCGCTGCTCGCGCGCGGCGAGGTCGTGGCGGTGCCCACCGACTCCAGCTACGCGCTGGCCTGCCACCTGGACGACAAGGACGCGGTCGACCAGCTGCGCCGCATCCGCCAGGTCGACGACAAGCACCACCTCACGCTGCTGTGCCGCGACCTGAGCGAGCTGGCCAACTACGCGCGTGTCGACAACAAGCAGTACCGCCTGCTCAAGGCCGCCACGCCCGGGCCCTACACCTTCCTGCTCGAAGCCACCAAGGAAGTGCCGCGCCGCGTGAGCCATCCGCAGCGCAAGACCATCGGCCTGCGCGTGCCCGACCACAAGGTGCTGCTGGAGCTGCTGGAACTGCACGGCGCGCCGCTGCTGGCCACCACCCTCATCGCCCCCGGCGAGACCGAGGCGCTGAACGACGCGCAGGAAATCCGCGAGCGCTTCGAGAAACAGATCGGCGCCGTCATCGACGCCGGCGCCTGCCCGTCGCAGCCGACCACCGTGGTCGACCTCACGCCCATGGGCGCGGGCGACGACCCGGTCGTGGTGCGCCAGGGCCGGGGTGCGCTCGCGGTGCTTGGCCTCTGACGAACGGCTCGGCCGCCCCATTCCTCTCTGACACAATCGCGCAGTGGATATTTCCAATCTGATACAGACGGTCCTGATTTACGCACTGCCGGTGATCTTCGCGATCACCGTGCACGAAGCGGCGCATGGCTACGTGGCGCGCCACTTCGGGGACAACACCGCCGCCATGATGGGCCGCGTGACGCTCAACCCCATGAAGCACATCGACCCCATCGGGACCATCCTGATGCCGCTGATGCTGTACTTCGCAACCGCCGGAAACTTTCTCTTCGGCTATGCCAAGCCGGTGCCGGTCAACTTCAATCGCCTGCGCCATCCGAAGCGGGACATGGTGTGGGTTGCACTCGCCGGCCCAGCGTCCAACTTCATTCAAGCGATTCTTTGGAAACTGGTACTGCTGGTATTCGTCCTGACCGGCTTCAATGAAACCTTTTTCATCAAGATGGCGCAGGGTGGCGTGCTGGTCAACCTCGTGATGTGGGCCTTCAACCTGTTCCCGCTGCCCCCGCTCGACGGCGGCCGCGTACTGGCCGGCCTGCTGCCCAACGGGCCGGCACAAAACTTCCTGGCGCGCATCGAGCCCTACGGCTTCTTCATCGTGATGGGTTTGGTAATCGCAGGCATCGTCAGCAAATGGTGGCTCTGGCCCCTGATGAACGTCGGCTCAAGTTTCATCAATCTGCTTATCTCCCCGCTCGTGGCATTGCTGCGCTAAGTTCCCTCGTCCCATGGCTTCGTCTTCTCCAGCTCCCCTGCGCGTCCTGACCGGCATCACGCCGTCGGGCACGCCCCACCTCGGCAACTACGTCGGCTCCATCCGCCACTCGGTGCGCCAGAGCGTCGCGGCCGGCGTCGAGAGCTACTTCTTCCTGGCCGACTACCACGCGCTCATCAAGGTGCAGGAGCCGGCGCTCATCCAGCGCTCCACGCTCGAAATTGCGGCCAGCTGGCTGGCCTGCGGCCTCGACCCCGAACGCGTCACCTTCTATCGCCAGTCGGACATCGCCGAGATCACCGAGCTCACCTGGTTCCTGACCTGCGTCACCGGCAAGGGCGTGCTCAACCGCGCCCATGCCTACAAGGCCCAGCTCGACAAGAACATCGCCAAGGGCGAAGAGCCCGACGCCGACGTGACGGCGGGCCTGTTCATGTACCCCGTGCTGATGGGCGCCGACATCCTGATGTTCAACGCCCACAAGGTGCCCGTGGGCCGCGACCAGGTGCAGCACATCGAGATGGCGCGCGACATGGCGCAGCGCTTCAACCACCAGTACGGCGAGCACTTCACGCTGCCCGACGCCGAGATCGACGATGCGGTCGCCACCTTGCCCGGCCTCGACGGCCGCAAGATGAGCAAGAGCTACAACAACACGATCCCGCTGTTCGCGCCGCGCGCGCAGCTGCAAAAGCAGATCGCCAGCATCGTCACCGACTCGCGCGCGCCCGGCGAGCCCAAGGACACCGAGGGCTCGGCCCTGTTCCAGATCTACCAGGCCTTTGCCAGCGCCGAGGAAACCGAGGCCCTGCGCAAGGCGTACGCCGACGGCATCGCCTGGGGCGACGCCAAGCAGGTGCTGTTCGAGCGCATCGACCGCGAAGTGGCGCCGCTGCGCGCGCGCTACGAGGCGCTCATGAACGACCCGGCCGAGATCGAGCGCATCCTGCTGCTCGGCGCCGAGAAGGCGCGCAAGCTGTCGCGCCCCTTCATGACCTCGCTGCGCCACGCGGTCGGCCTGCGCAACCTCGCGGCGGGCCGCGACGGCGCCGGCGCCAAGGCCGCCAAGGTGGCAAAGCCCAGCTTCAAGCAATACCGCGAGAAGGCCGACGGCCTGTTCTATTTCAAGCTGCTCGATGCGCGCGGCGAAACCCTTTTGCAAAGCCGTGGATTCGCGTCACCGCAAGAAGCCGGCCGTACCATCGCCGACTTGCAGGCGCAACGCGGCGCGGCGCTCACGGCACTGGCCGCGCAGCTCGAACCGGTCGACGCGCAACAGGCTCGCGCCGCCACCGAGGCGCTGGAGGCACTGGCGGAGGCAACGTCCACCACCCAGGGACATTGATCCGGCAACAACCCGCGGGCCATCCGCCAGCGGGTGTGACAAGAGAGAAGACGGTGCGATCACAAAGGAAGAAAACATGAGCATTTATGTCATCGACGACCACCCCCTGATGCGCGACGCGATCGTGATGGTCCTGCGTCGCCTGCGCCCCGCCGAGAACATCGTCGAGCTCGAGCGGCTCGACAAGCTCGCCAGTTCGGTCCAGCAGCGTGGCGCGCCCACTCTCTTCTGCCTGGACCTGAAGCTGCCGGACACCAATGGCGTCTCGGGCGTGATCGCGGTCAAGCAGGTCTATCCGAACGTGCCGATCGCCGTGTATTCGGCAGCCCCGGCTGCCGACATGGAAGACGCCTGCATCGAGGCTGGCGCTGATACCTACATCGAGAAGTCGGCCAGCTCCAACGAGCTGGCAGCCGCCCTGCGCGGCCTGCTGATGGCCGGGTCGGAAGACGACACCGAAGAGATGCCGGCCGCCAACAGCGGCAAGCTCTCCAAGCGCCAGACCCAGCTGATCGCCATGCTCGACAAGGGCATGAGCAACCGCGACATCGCGACCGACCTGGAGATCAGCGAACACACGGTGAAGGTGCACCTGTGGCGCCTGTTCCGCCGTCTGGGCGTGAAGAGCCGTACGCAGGCCTTGCACTATGCAAGAACGAATGGGCTGTTGTCTGGCTAACCCCCAGGCTTCGCGCACTTCGTGTCGCTACGCCAACCCCCTTGCAGGGGGCAACACCTGAGGCCCGGCAGAGCCGGTTCCTCGGTGTTACTGGAAGGAAAAAACCGCGCAACAGCGCGGTTTTTTTATGGGCGCGTCGCTCTCGTGCTCAGCCGCCCGACGCACTCACCCGTGCCTGCGCCACCGCTTCGTCGGCATCGTGCAGCGCCACGCGGAACACGCTGCCGCTGCCCAGGCGCGAGCGCACGCTGACCGGGTGGCCCAGCACGTGCGACAGCCGCGCCACGATGGCCAGGCCGAGGCCGAAGCCGTCGGAGGTGCCGGCGTGGTCGGCGACCTTGTAGAACTCCAGGAACACGTCGCGCAGGTGCTCGGGTGCGATGCCGATGCCGGTGTCCCACACCTCCACGCGCATGCCCTCGCGGGTCTGGCGCGCGGCCAGCAGCACGCCGCCTTCGGTCGTGTACTTGATGGCGTTGGCGAGCAGGTTGCCGATCATGCGGCGCACGCGGATCGGGTCGGTGAGGAACGAACCCTCGGTCACGTGCACCCGGAAGTCCAGCCCCCGGCTCTCAGCCACGGGGCGGTACTGCAGCTCCAGGTCGTGCAGCAGTTCGGCCACGTCGACGCGCTCGATGTGCAGGCGCACCTGGCCCGCGTCGATGCGCGCCAGGTCGAACATGGAGTCGAACAGCGCGTTCACCGCGTGGGTGGCGCGCACGATCTTCGGGGCCAGTTCGAGCACCAACTCGGGCTCGTTGCGCAGCCAGTCGGCGTACAGCGACAGCGCCAGCACGGGCTGGCGCATGTCGTGCGCGGCGCTGGCCAGGAAGCGATTCTTCATGGCCACGGCCGACACGGCCGCCTGCCGCTGCTGCGTGAGCGACTTGATCAGGATGTGGTTGTGGAACAGCAGCTCCAGGCTGTTGCGCGCGGTCTCATGGATGTTGCGGCCGGCGCGCAGCAGCAGGAACCAGTGCAGCGCCGGCAGCAGCGGCATGAGGTAGCCGTACTGGAAATGCGGGTGCTGCATGGTGACCGCCACGAGGCGCACCAGCACCGCGCCGAGCATGGTGATGAACAGCGTGTTGACGTAGCGCTTGAGCAGCGGCGGGTGCAGCGCCAGCCCGTTGAGCGGGAAGGTGCCCACGCCGGCCACGATGAGCCAGCTCATGAACTGGTTGACCTGCGGCGTGCGCTCGAAGAACAGCAGCACCGAGCAGCCCCAGACCACCGCGCTGGTGCTCCACACGAAGCCGTAGCGGTCGGTGAACTGCTGCTGTGCAACGGCGCTGCGCCCGGCATAGCGCACGGCGTACACGCGCGCGCCCCAGGCCCGGCAGGCGGTGGCGATGATGCCGGCGGCCAGCCAGGTCAGCAGCTCCCAGCGGGGCACGTGGCCCCAGCTCAAGCCGACCATGGCGGGCATGAGCGCCGCCGAGACGAGGTAGGAGCCGCGCGCCGAGCGCATCAGGCTGCGGATGAGTTCTCCGCGCACCCACGACTCGGCCTCGTCGGCCGACGCCGGAGCGGGTGTCACGCTTGCGATCGACGCATTCGCCATGGATGCATGACCGTGGTGGATTCGGCCAAACCAGAGAAAGATGGAGACAGGCGCCGGCGCCGGAAGTTCGCGATCTTAACGGCCTGTCGGCCATGGTTTCGGGAAGTAACCGCAGAAAATCCGCCCGCCCCGCGCAGCGGTCCGCCGCGACGCCCCGTTTACCATGCGGGCTGCCGACACACACCGCACGCCATGCTGAACAACATCACCCCTTTCCTCGTCCACTGGGCCATCACCGGCATCTCGCTGTGGGTCGCCAGCCATCTCTTCAAGGGGCTCAAGTTCGACAGCACCTCGGCGCTGATCGTGTCGGCGCTGCTGCTCGGCCTGGCCAACGCCATCGTCAAGCCGCTGCTGATCTTCCTCACGCTGCCGCTGACGCTGCTGACCTTCGGCCTGTTCCTGCTGGTCATCAACGCGCTGATGATCCTGCTGGTGGCGGCGCTGGTGAAGGGCTTCAAGGTGTCGGGCTTCTGGACCGCGCTGTTCGCGAGCATCTTCGTCTCGCTGCTGAGCATCGTCATCGGCTCGTTCGTGACCGGCGGCGATCCGGCCGAGCAGATCCAGATGCCGCAGGGCGGCAACTGGCTCTGAGCGAGCCCCCGCCTTTCTCGCGGGCCCCACCCGTGCGCGCGAAATGCTCCGCGCCCTTCGGAATCAGTGGGACGACCGGTGCGGTCTCGCGGGGAATCCGTGCGCACGCGATGTCCAGGCAATCAGAAGGCCGGGAAGCAGCAGCGCCAGCAGTGCCCATGGAAAAGCGCCGACGCCCGATGTCTCCAGCAACACGCCACCGACGATGCCGCCGCCCGCAATGGCGATGTTCCACACCGTGACGAGGATGGATTGCGCCACGTCCGCGCCGGGGCCGGCTGCTTCGGCCGACGCGGTCTGCAGCAAGGCCCCGGAGCCGCCGAAGGTCAGCCCCCACGCGGCCACCGCGACATAGACCACCACCGGCTGCGTGCCGGCGACGCCCAGGGCCAGCGACGCCAGCGCAAAGCCCGCGAGGGCGAGCAGCACCAGCGAGCGCAGCATGCGGTCGATGAGCAGCCCGCTGATCCAGATGCCGGCCAGCGATGCCACGCCGAAGACCAGCAGCACCGCATCGACCCGATCGGACAGGCCCGCCGGCGCCAGGAACGGCATCACGTAGGTGTAGAGGATGCTGTGCGCCAGTACCCACAGCGCAAGCACGGCCAGCACCGGTCGCACGCCGGGCGTGACGAAGATCCGGCGCACCGGCGCGCGCTTTTCGGCCGTCTGCCCCGGATAGTCGGGCGCCTGCAGGAAGACCCAGGCCATCACCGCCAGCGTGAGCAGCGACATGCCACCGAACGCGGTGCGCCAGCCCAGCGTGGCGCCCATCAACGTCCCCAGCGGGACGCCCAGCGACAACGCCAGCGGTGCGCCCAGCCCGGCCACTGCCAGTGCGCGCCCCTTGAGGTGCTCGGGCACCATGCGCCGCGCATAGCCCGCCAGCATTCCCCAGATCAGGCCGCCCGCCATGCCGGCCATGAAACGCGCAACCAGCGCGACGGCATAGCTCGACGTCAGCGCCGTGAGCGTGTTGAAGGCCAGCACGGCGACCAGCGCCGCGATCAGCAACGGCCGGCGCCGCCAGCCCAGCGTGGCCGCCGTCAGCGGGATGGCCGCAACCAGCGAACCGATGGCATAGAGGGTCACGAACTGGCCCGCGAGCGCTTCCGACACGCCCAGGTCCTGGCTGATGCGCAAGAGCATGCCGGCCGGCATCGTTTCCGTCAGCAGTGCCAGGAAGCCGGTCATCGACAGGGCCAGCAAGGCGGCCACGGGCAGTCGTTCAGTGCGCTCGCCCCCGGTGGCGGTTGTGGTGGTCATTCAGTTGTTTTCCATCGTCTGTGCCCGCGTTGGCCGGGTGGCCCGCGTTGGCGTTCACCGCAGTGTGGGCGGGAATGCATCAATGAAAAATGGGCTAAAGTTTCAAATACATATGACTCTCCAGTCATCAATCAAAGTCGCTCCATGGAAAACCTGGGTTCGCTGAACGTCTTCGTTCGCGCCGGCGAAACGCGCAGCTTCACGGCCGCGGGGCAGCAGTTGGGCATCTCGGCCTCGGCCGTCAGCAAGGCCATCGTGCGGCTCGAAGAACGGCTGGGCGTGCGGCTGTTCCATCGCTCCACGCGCACCGTCCACCTGACGCCGGAAGGCGCGCTGTTCCTGGAGCGCTGCCGGCGCATCCTTTGCGAGGTGGAATCGGCCGAAGCGGAACTGCTGCAGACACAGAGCGCACCGCGCGGCAAGCTGCGCATCAGCCTGCCGTCGGTGGGCACGCTGTTCATGCCCAAGCTGGCGGCGTTCAAGCGGCTCTACCCCGACATCGAACTGGACATCGACTACGCCGACCGGCTGGTGGACGTCATCGAGGAAGGCTTCGACGCGGTCATCCGCACCGGCGAGCCCAGCGATTCACGGTTGATGGCGCGCCGCATCGGCTCGTGCCGCAAGGTGATCGTCGGTGCGCCGGCCTACTTTCGCCGGGCCGGCGTGCCGCGCGAACCGCAAGACCTGGCAAGCCACGCCTGCCTGCTCTATCGCTTTCCCAGCACCGGCAAGCTGGACGTGTGGCCGTTGGGCCTCGCGGCCGGCTCGCCCCCTGTCGACCTGCCGGCCAGCATGGTGACCAACACGCTCGATCCGCAGGTCTGCTTTGCCGAGCAGGGGCTGGGCATTGCCTGCGTGCCGGAGATCGCCGTGCGCCAGCAATTGGAACAGGGCCGCCTGGTCACGGTGCTGGACGACCACAACCGCGAACACATGATCTTTCACGTGCTGTGGCCGTCGAGCCGGCAGCTGTCGCCCAAGATCCGTGTGTTCGTGGACTTCATCGCGCAGCACCTGTTTCCGCTTTCGGATGCGCTGGAGCAGCCGATTCGCTCAGGTCAGCGCTGCGCGCCCGCCATGTAGTCCACCGTCAGCTGCGTCAGCGTGCGCACGCCCACCAGCAGGCTGGCCTCGTCGACGAAGAAGCGCGGCGAGTGGTTGGGCTCGGCCTTGTTCGCGTCGCGGCCGGGCGGCGTGGCGCCGATCATCACGAACAGGCCGGGGGCCTTCTGCGCGAAGAACGAGAAGTCTTCGCCGCCCGTGCCCTTGGGGATCACGATCGGCGTGGCGCCGGGCACGCGCTGCAGGCTGGGCACCATCTTCGCGGTCAGGGCCGGGTCGTTCACGGTGGGGGCGTAGCCGTCGGCCTCGACGCGGACCTCGGCGGTGCCGCCGCCGCTTTGCGCGATGTGCGAGGCGGTCTCGCCCATGCGCTTGATGATGAACTGGCGCATCTCGTCGTCGTAGGTGCGCAGCGTGCCGCTCATCTCCACGCTGTCGGGAATGATGTTGTAGCGCGTGCCCGCGTTGAAGGTGCCCACGCTGAGCACCGAGGGCTCCTTGGTCACGTTGACCTGGCGGCTCGCGATGGTCTGGAAGCCCAGCACGATCTGCGAGCCCAGCACGATCGGGTCGACCCCGCTCCAGGGCTGCGAGCCGTGCGTCTGGCGACCCTTCACGCTGACCTTGAAGGTGTCCGAACTCGCTGTGATGGGGCCGCTCTTGTAGCCGATCTGCCCGGTGTTCAGGGCCGAGACCAGGTGCAGACCGAACACCGCGTCGGGCTTGGGCGCGTCGAAGGCGCCTTCGGCCAGCATGCGGCGCGCGCCGCCGATCTCGGCATTGGGCAGCTTCTCCTCGGCCGGCTGGAAGATCAGCTTCACGGTGCCGGGCAGCTGCGCCTTCATCGAGGCCAGCACCTCGGCCACGCCCATGAGGATCGCCACGTGGCCGTCGTGCCCGCAAGCGTGCATGACGTCGACCGTGGCAAAGCCCCACTGGGCACGCGCCTTGGAGGCGAAGGGCACGTCGACCTGTTCCTTCACGGGCAACGCGTCCATGTCGGCGCGCAGTGCCACCACCGGGCCGGGCTTGCCGCCGCGCAGCGTGGCGACCACGCCGGTCACGGCCACGCCTTCGCGCACCTCGTAGCCCAGCGCCTTCAGGTGGGCCGCGACCAGTGCGGCGGTGCGCTTTTCCTGGTTGCCCAGCTCGGGGTGCTGGTGGATGTCGCGGCGCCAGTCGATCACCTTCTGCTCGATGGCCTTGGAGCGCTCGGCGATCAGCGGGTACAGCGGCACGGCGGCGGCCAGTGCGGGCGATGTGGCAGCAGCCGCAGGTGCCTCCTGCGCCGAGGCGCACAGGGACGAGACGGCAAGGACGATGGGCAGGCACAGGCGCGCGGCCGGACGGAATCGGTGGGACATGGTGATGTGTTGTCAGAAAAGCAAGAAAGGGAAGGACCCGCCGGGCGGGAGCCCTTCGTCCGCACGGCCCCGTCGGGCCGGCAGCCGATGCGCCCTTGTCTGCCGCCCGACCCCGTGAGCGTAGGAAGGCCACCGATTGGCGTCCAATCGCTTTTGCATCGACTGATAATGATTGCCTATCGATGGCCGCCGACACACCTACGCCCTCCTCCGTGCTGCACGAGCGGCTGCTCGCGCGCCTGCGCCTGCGCCACCTGAAGCTCATCGACGCGCTGGCCGCGCACTCGCACCTGCGCCGCGCGGCCGAGGCGATCCACATCAGCCAGCCGGCGGCCACGCAGATGCTGCAGGAGGTCGAGGGCCTGCTCGACACGCCGCTGTTCGAGCGCCACGCGCGCGGCATGCGCATCACCGAGGCCGGGCGCCTGCTGGCGCTGCACGCGCGCATGGTGATCGACGCCATGCAGGTGGCCAGCGACGGCCTCGCGGCGCTGGCCGCGCAGGAGACGCGCGCGCTGCGCATCGGCGCCATCGAGGCGGCCATCGCCAGCGTGCTGCAGCCCGCGCTGAACCTGCTGCATGCCAAGCACCCCAAGCTGCGCCTGTTCATCGAGGAAGGCAACATCGAGCGGCTCACGATCGGCCTGCGCGCGGGCGCCTTCGACGCCGTGCTGCTGCGCCAGCCGGCGCGCGTGCCCGATGCCCACCGCTTCGTGCCGCTGCGCAGCGACGAGGTGGTGGTCATCGCCGGCATCGGCCACCCGGCCGTGCAGCGCAAGCGCCTGCGGCTGCGCGACCTCGCCGATTCGCGCTGGGTGCTGCCGCCCGCGCACTTCGCGGTGCGCCAGGTGATGGAAGCGGCCTGGGCCGCCGAGCGGATCGTGCCGCGCCCGCACGCCATCCAGGTGCTCACGCCGCAGCTGGTGCGCGCCCTGCTCTCGCAGCCCGACGTGGTGGTGCCGGTGCCGCGCACCGTGCTCGACCAGCTCGACCGCTCGGCCGTGGCCGAGCTGCCGCTGCGCATGAACGCGCCCATCGCGCCGCTGGGCATCCTCTACCGCACCGACAACGCGGTCGGACCGCTGCAGCTGCTGGTCGATTTCCTGGTCGCGCAGGCGAAGAAGAAGCCATAGAGAACGCTTCAGGCGGGTTTTTCATGCGGGCAATGCCCCGCTTCACACCCGCTTAACTGTGGGGCCGCACACTCGACGCCACCCGCCAGTCCCCTCGGGACATGGCACGGTTTCCGCTCTGTAAAGTTCGCCGCCCCCGCGCCGCGGCATTGAACTCGACGGCGCGAGCCCGCTCCATCTTTGGCTTTCGTTACTTCTGCCTGTCCATGCCCGTCCACTTCGCCTCCCGCTCCGCCCCGCTCCTCACGGCCCTGTGCATCGCCGCCGCCCTCGCGGGGTGCTCGCGCACCAATGTGGAGGCCCCCGGCGCGGCCAAGGCGGCCAACGCCCCGGCAAAAGAAGTCGGCATCGTCACGCTCAAGTCCGAGGTGCTGGCCCTGAGCACCGAGCTGCCCGGTCGCACCGCGGCCCCGGTGATCGCCGAGATCCGCCCGCAGGTCGGCGGCATCCTCAAGGAGCGGCTCTTCACCGAAGGCTCGCAGGTCAAGGCCGGCCAGGTGCTCTACCAGCTCGACCCGGCCTCGCTGCAGGCCGCCCACGCCAGCGCGCAGGCCAGCGTGCGCAAGGCCGAGTCGGCCCTGGCCACGGCCCGCACCGTGGCCAAGCGCAATGCCGAGCTGGTGAAGATCGACGCCATCAGCCGCCAGGTGTTCGACGAAACGCAAGCCGCCGAGCAGCAGGCCGAGGCCGACCTCGGCGTGGCCCGCGCCGCCGAGCAGACCGCGCGCATCCAGCTGGGCTACACGCGCATCACCTCGCCCATCACTGGCTGGGCCGAGCTGTCCACCGTCACGCCGGGCGCGCTGGTCACAGCCAACCAGGCGGCGGCCATGACCACCGTGCAGCAGCTCGACCCGATCCACGTGCACGTCACGCAATCGAGCAGCGAGCTGCTGCGCCTGAAGCGCGAGCTGGCCAGCGGCCGGCTGCAGCGCGCCAGCGAGGCCGAGGCGCGCATCCAGCTGCTGCTGGAAGACGGCAGCCCCTACCCGCACGCCGGGCGCCTCACCTTCAGCGGCGTGACGGTCGATGCCGGCACCGGCAGCGTCACGCTGCGCGCCGTGGTGCCCAACCCCGACAAGCTGCTGATGCCCGGCATGTACGTGCGCGCCGTGCTGCAGGAAGGCGTGAACGACGCCGCGCTGCTGGTGCCGCAGCAGGCCGTCACGCGCGCGCCCGACGGCAGCGCCTCCACGCTGGTGATCGACGCCGAAGACAAGGTCCAGAAGCGGCCCATCCGCATCGGCCGCGCCATCGGCACGCGCTGGCAAGTCATCGACGGCCTGGCCGCGGGCGACCGCGTGCTCATGGAAGGCTCGCAGCGCGTGAAGGTAGGCGACAAGGTGCGCACGGTCGACCTCGGCGCGAAGCCGGCCGGCACCTCCGTCGCGAGCGCCACGCCTGACACCACGTCGGCCGCTTCCGCCACCGTCGCGCGCTGAGGCCCCGCCATGGCCCAGTTCTTCATCGACCGCCCCATCTTCGCGTGGGTGCTTTCCATCGTCGTCATGCTCGCCGGCCTGATGGCCATCCGCACGCTGCCTCTCGAGCAGTACCCCGACATCGCGCCGCCGCGCGTGTCCATCAACGCCACCTACACCGGCGCCTCGGCCAAGACGGTGGAAGACTCCGTCACCCAGGTCATCGAGCAGCAGATGAAGGGGCTGGACAACCTGCTGTACATGCAGTCGACCAGCAACTCGTCGGGCGTGGCGCGCCTGTCGCTCACCTTCAACGCGGGCACCAACATCGACGTGGCCCAGATGCAGGTGCAGAACAAGCTGCAGCAGGCCATGTCGCGCCTGCCGCAGCAGGTGCAAAGCCGCGGCGTCACCGTCACCAAGGGCGGCAACGATTTCCTGCTGATCGTCTCGATGTTCTCCGGCGACGGCAGCGCCTCGGCGGTGGACGTGGGCGACTACATCAGCAGCAACCTGGTCGACGTCATCAGCCGCGTCGACGGCGTAGGCGAGGTGCAGACGCTGGGCACCGGCTACGCCATGCGCCTGTGGCTGGACCCCGACAAGCTGCGCAAGTACGCGCTCATGCCCTCCGACGTGGGCAACGCCATCACCGCGCAGAACGCGCAGGTCTCGGCCGGCCAGCTCGGCGCGCTGCCGGCTGGTGCGCAGCAGCAGCTCAACGCCACCATCACGGCGCGCAGCAAGCTGAAGACGGTCGAGGAGTTCGAGAACGTGGTGCTGCGCGCCACGCCCGACGGCGCCGTGGTGCGCCTGCGCGACGTGGCCCGCGTGGAACTGGGCGCCGAGAACCTCACGGTGCGCTCGGTGCTCGGCGGTCGCCCGGGCGCCGGCATGGGCATCGTGCTGGCCGACGGCGCCAACGCGGTGCAGGTGGCCGAGGCCGTGAAGGCCAAGGTGGCCGAGCTGCAGCCGCTCTTTCCCAACCAGATGCAGACCTTCGTGAGCTACGACACCACGCCCTTCGTGAGCGCGTCGATCGACGAGGTGGTGAAGGCGCTGGCCGAGGCCATGGTGCTGGTCGTGCTGGTGATGTACATCTTTTTGCAGAACTTCCGCGCCACGCTGATCCCTGCCATTGCCGTGCCGGTGGTGCTGCTGGGTACCTTCGGCGTGCTTTCCGTGGCGGGCTACTCGATCAACACGCTCACCATGTTCGGCATGGTGCTGGCCATCGGCCTGCTGGTGGACGACGCCATCGTGGTGGTGGAGAACGTCGAGCGCGTGATGCACGAAGAGGGCCTGTCGCCCAAGGAGGCCACGCGCAAGTCGATGGCCGAGATCACGCCCGCGCTGGTGGGCATCGCGCTGGTGCTGTCGGCCGTGTTCATCCCGATGGCCTTCTTCGGCGGCTCGACCGGCGTGATCTACCGCCAGTTCTCGATCACCATCGTCTCTGCCATGGCGCTGTCGGTGTTCGTGGCGCTCACGCTCACGCCGGCGCTGTGCGCCACGCTGCTCAAGCCCGTCGCCAAGGGCGGCCACGCGGCCCCGCGCAAGGGCGTGCTGGGCGCGGTCGACCGCTTCTTCGCGGGCTTCAACCGCCGCTTCGACCAGGGCGCCGACCGCTACCAGGGCATCGTCGGCGGCATCGTGCGGCGCGGCAAGCGCAGCCTGGTGGTGTACCTGCTGATCGCGGCCGTGATGGCGCTGCTGTTCATGCGCCTGCCCACCTCCTTCCTGCCCGACGAAGACCAGGCCTTCCTGCAGGTGCAGGTGACGCTGCCGCCGGGCGCGTCGGATGCGCGGCTGCAGCCGGTGGTCGCGCAGATGCAGGACTACTTCACGAAGCAGCCCGAGGTGGTGAGCGTGAACGTGATCACCGGGCAGAACGGCGACCAGAGTTCGGCGCGCGCCTTCGTGAAGCTGAAAGACTGGGCCGAGCGCGAAGGCGCCGGCCAGTCGGCCGCCGAACTCGCGCGGCGCGCCAACAAGGAGCTGTCGACCATCCGCGACGCGCGCATCTTCGTGCTGCTGCCGCCGGCGGTGCGCGGGCTCGGCGCCAACGCGGGCTTCAACTTCCACCTGAAGGACATCAACGGGCTGGGCCACGACGCGCTGGTGAAGGCGCGCGACCAGCTCATCGACCTGCTCTCCAAGCGCCCCGAGGTGGCGAACGTGCGCAGCAACAACCTGGACGACACGCCGCAGTTCGCGGTGGACATCGACGACGCGCGCGCCGGCGCGGCCAGCCTGGCCACGTCCGACATCGACAGCACCCTGTCGAGCGCGATGGGCGGCACCTACATCAACGACTTCCTGGACAACGGCCGCGTCAAGCGCGTGTACATGCAGGGCGACACGGCCTTCCGCATGCTGCCCACCGACATCGACCGCTGGAGCGTGCGCAACAGCCTGGGCCAGATGGTGCCGTTCCCGGCTTTCTCGAGCTCGCGCTGGACCTATGGCTCGCCGCAGCTGCAGCGCTACAACGGCAGCCCGAGCTACGAGTTTGTCGGCGATGCCGCACCGGGCGTGAGCTCGGGCGACGCCATGGCCGCCGTCGACGAAGTGATGAAGCAGATGCCCGCCGGCATCGGCTACGAATGGACCGGCGCCTCGTTCCAGGAACGCCTGTCGGGCGCGCAAGCGCCGGTGCTGTACGCCATCTCGATCCTCTTCGTGTTCCTGTGCCTCGCGGCCCTGTACGAGAGCTGGTCGGTGCCGTTCTCGGTGATCCTGGTGGTGCCGCTGGGCATCGTGGGTGCACTGCTGTTCACCAGCCTGCGCGGCCTGAGCAACGACGTGTACTTCCAGGTCGGCCTGCTGACCACCGTGGGGCTGTCGTCGAAGAACGCGATCCTGATCGTCGAGTTCGCCAAGCAGCTGCAGGAGCAGGGCAAGGGCGTGATCGAGGCCACGCTGGAGGCCGTGCGGCTGCGGCTGCGGCCCATCCTCATGACCTCGCTGGCCTTCGGCTTCGGCGTGCTGCCGCTGGCCATCGGCACGGGTGCAGGTGCGGGCGGTCGCCAATCGATCGGCACCGCGGTGCTGGGCGGCATGGTGGTCGGCACCGCGCTGGGCATCTTCTTCGTGCCGCTGTTCTTCGCGATGATCCGCGGCTGGCTGGAAGGCCGCCGCAAGCCGGCCGAAACGCCGCCGGATGCCTTGCCCGCAGAACAGGGAGCCCAGTGATGAAGCGCACCACCCTGCCCCGCCGTCCCCTGCGCGCACTGGCCTGCGCCGCCCTGGCCTCGGCCGTGCTCGCGGGCTGCGTCAACCTCGCGCCCGCGTATGAAACGCCCGCCTCGCCCGTGCCATCGGCCCTGCCCTCGGCCGGCGTCACGACGACCACACCCCTGGACATCGGCTGGCGCGACTTCTTCGTCGACAAGCAGCTGCAGGGCGTGATCGAACTCGCGCTCGCCAACAACCGCGACCTGCGCGTGGCGGCGCTCAACATCGAGCGTGCGCGCGCCCAGTACGGCATCGCGCGGGCCGACCTGTTCCCCACCGTCAACGCGGGCGCCGCCGGCACGCGCTCGCGCACGCCGGGCAGCCTGTCGACCAGCGGCGAATCGCGCATCGCCTCGCAGTACAGCGCCAACCTCGGCATGACGGCCTACGAACTCGACCTGTTCGGGCGCGTGCGCAACCTCGGCGAATCGGCGCTGCAGGGCTACTTCCAGACCGAGGAGACGCAGCGCAGCACGCAGATCAGCCTCGTGGCCTCCGTCGCCACGGCCTGGCTGCAGCTGGCCGCCGACGAACAGCGCCTGCAGCTCGCGCGCGGCACGCTCGAGAGCCAGCGCAAGTCCTTCGAGCTGGTGCAGCGCAGCCATGCGCTCGGCGCGCAGTCGGGCCTGGCGCTGGCGCAGGCGCAGAGCACCGTCGATGCCGCGCGCGCCGACGCCGCGGCCTTCGACAGCCAGGTCGAGCAGGACCGCAACGCGCTCGCGCTGCTGGTCGGCGCCACGCCGCCGCCCGAGTTGTTGCCAAGTGCCGCGACGACCGCCGACGTCGCGCAGCTGCTCGTACCGCCGGCCGGCCTGTCGTCGAGCGTGCTGCAGCAGCGGCCCGACGTGCGCGCCGCCGAGCACGCACTGCGCGCGAGCAACGCCGACATCGGCGCGGCGCGCGCGGCCTTCTTCCCGCGCATCGCGCTCACCACCTCGGCCGGCACCGCGAGCAGCACGCTCTCGGGCCTGTTCACGAGCGGCAGCAAGGCCTGGAGCTTCGCGCCGTCGATCAGCGTGCCGATCTTCGACGGCGGCGCCAACCGCGCCAACCTGCAGGTGGCGCAGGCCCAGCAGAAGATCCAGATCGCCACCTACGAGAAGGCCGTGCAGACCGCCTTCCGCGAAGTGGCCGACGCCCTGGCCGAACGCCGCACGCTGGCCGAACGCCTCGATGCACAGCGCTCGCTGCGCGCCGCCACCGCGCGCAGCTTCGAGCTCTCGCAGTCGCTCTTCAAGAGCGGCGCCGCCAACTACCTCGACGTGCTGGACGCGCAGCGCAGCGACTATGCGGCGCAGCAGACGCTCATCGGCTTGCAACTCACGGAGCAGACGAACCGGCTGGCGATCTACAAGGCGCTGGGGGGTGGGTGGAGCGAGGCGTCCGGCGCACAACAACCCGCGCAAGGCGACTGACGCACCACCGCCCTACGCCCCCGCCACCGCATACGGCGTGAACCTGCTTTCGTTCTCGTTCACATCCAGCGGCCGCCCGATGAACGGGAACGCCCGCTGCGGGCAGGCCACGCGCTCGCACACCTTGCAGCCCATGCCGATGGGCGTAGGCACGTCGGGGTCCTTCAGGTCCAGGCCCTTGGCGTAGACCAGGCGCGGGGCGTGGCGGATGTCGCAGCCCAGGCCGATCGAGAAGGTCTTGCTCGGTGAGCCGAAGCCGCGCTGGCCGTGCGACACGGTGCGCGCGATCCACAGGTAGGCGCGGCCGTCGGGCATGCGCGCCAGCTGCGGCAGCACGCGCCCGGGCTGCGCGAAGGCCTCGTACACGTTCCACAGCGGACAGGTGCCGCCGGTCTTGGAGAAGTGAAAGTGCGTGGCCGACTGCCGCTTGGAGATGTTGCCGGCCCGGTCCACGCGGATGAAGAAGAAGGGCACGCCCGACGCGCCCGGGCGCTGCAGGCTGCTCAGACGGTGGCACACGGTTTCGAAGCCCACGCCGAACTGGCGCGCGAGCAGATCGATGTCGTAGCGCAGCGCTTCGGCCGCCTGCAGGAACGGGCCGTAGGGCAACAGCACGGCGGCCGCGAAGTAGTTGGCCAGCCCGATGCGCGCGAGGGCGTGGGCCGGGGCGTCGCCGAAATCGGCCTGCACGACCAGCGACTCGATGAGCGCGGCCTGCTCCAGCAGCGCGAGCTGCGTGGCCAGCTGGAAGGCCTGCTGGCCCGGTTCCAGGCCGGCCGACAGGCGCAGCACGCGGCGGGCCGGGTCGTAGCGGCGCTGGCTGTCGAGCGCGCCCTCCGCTTCGTCGCCCGGCACCACGCGCACGCCGTGGGCCGAAAGAAGCCGCTGCTGGAGCCATTCGGCGAGCGGTCCGCCCTGCGCGCGAGCCTCGGCGGCGAGCGATTCGGCGGCGGTGTCGAGCGGGTCGAAATGGTTCTGGTGGGCAAAGAAGAAGTCGCGCACCACCTCGAAAGGCATGGGCCGGCTGCGCGAGATGTCGCCGCGCCCGTCGCCGAGTTCGGCGGCCATGAGCTCCAGCCGCTCCTGCGCCTCCTGGTGGCGGCGGTGCAAGGCGAGCAGCGCGCGCGCCACGGCCGGCATCTGCGACGCCACCTCGCGCAGCTCGGGCAGCGCCACGGCCTCGCCGCCGGGGTTGTCCGCCAGCGCCTCGCGCATGCGGGCCACGAGCCGCGCCTCTTCGTCCTCGGAGAACTGCTGCACGTCGACACCGAGCGTCTTGCTGATGCGCAGCAGCACCGCCACGGTGAGCGGGCGCTGGTTCTGCTCGATCTGGTTCAGGTAGCTCGGCGACAGGCCCAGCATCTGGGCCAGCGCCACCTGCGTGAGGCCGCGTTCGGCGCGCAGCGTGCGCAGGCGCACGCCCATGAAGGTCTTGCTCATCGGGTCACCTCGTGGGTCTTTGCGATATTCGCAATATTTGCAAAATCAGCCGTCTTCATTCGCAATGATTCGCCAATTCAGGCCTTCATTATGGGCGTTCGATTGCGTAAATTGCGAAGCATGACAAACCGATCCGCCGCCATCGAGCTGACCGACATCGTGTTCCCCGAGCACGCCAACCACTACGGCACGCTGTTCGGCGGCAACGCCCTGCTGCTGATGTCCAAGGCCGCGTTCCTCGCCGCGCGCGCCTTCGCGAAATCCGACGTGGTGATGGCCAGCCTGGGCGACGCGCAGTTCTTGGCGCCCGTGCCCGTCGGCCATGTGCTGCGCCTGCGGGCCTGGGTGACGCGCGCCGGGCGCAGCTCGCTCACGGTCTGCGTCACCGGCGCGGCCGAGCCGCCCGACGGCGAAGCCCGCCCGTCGCTGAAGGGCCTGTTCGAGATGGTGGCCGTCGATGGCCGCGGCCGTCCGACGCGCCTGCGCAACGCCTACCTGCACCCCGTGCCCACAGACAAGGAACCCGCATGAACGACATCGCCACCCCCACCGGCTTCAAGCCCAAGAAATCCGTCGCCCTGTCGGGCGTGACCGCCGGCAACACGGCGCTGTGCACCGTGGGCCGCACCGGCAACGACCTGCACTACCGCGGCTACGACATCCTGGACATCGCCGAGGTCTGCGAGTTCGAGGAAATCGCGCACCTGCTGGTGCACGGCAAGCTGCCCACGGCCGCCGAACTGCGCGCCTACAAAGCCAAGCTCAAGGCCATGCGCGGCCTGCCCGCGAGCCTGAAGGAGGCGCTGGAGCAGCTGCCCGCCAGCGCGCACCCGATGGACGTGATGCGCACCGGCGTCTCGTCGCTGGGCTGCCTGCTGCCCGAGAAGGAAGACCACAACCTGCCCGGCGCGCGCGACATCGCCGACCGCCTCATGGCCTCGCTCGGCTCGATGCTGCTGTACTGGTACCACTGGTCGACACAGGGCCGGCGCATCGAAGTGGAAACCGACGACGACTCCATCGGCGCGCACTTCCTGCACCTGCTGCACGGGCGCAAGCCGAGCGCGCAGTGGGAGCGCGCGATGCACACCTCGCTCAACCTCTATGCCGAGCACGAGTTCAACGCCTCCACCTTCACGGCGCGCGTGGTCGCGGGCACGGGCTCCGATGTGTACTCGGCCATCACCGGCGCCATCGGCGCGCTGCGCGGCCCCAAGCACGGCGGCGCGAACGAGGTGGCCTTCGAGATCCAGAAGCGCTACGACGCACCCGACGAGGCCGAGGCCGACATCCGCCGCCGCGTCGCCGCCAAGGAGGTCGTGATCGGCTTCGGCCACCCGGTCTACACCGTGAGCGACCCGCGCAACGTGGTCATCAAGGGCGTGGCGCGCACGCTGTCGCAGGAGGCCGGCTCGACCAAGATGTTCGACATCGCCGAGCGGCTCGAGGCCGTGATGTGGGAGGTGAAGCAGATGTTCCCCAACCTCGACTGGTTCAGCGCCGTGAGCTATCACATGATGGGCGTGCCCACCGCCATGTTCACGCCGCTGTTCGTCATTGCGCGCACCTCGGGCTGGGCGGCGCACATCATCGAGCAGCGCATCGACAACAAGATCATCCGGCCCAGCGCCAACTACACGGGCCCCGAAGACCTGAAGTTCGCGCCGATCCAGGATCGGAAGTAAAAACACGAGAAGAAGAAAAGCACCCGTGCCTGCGCGCGGGTGCCGAGCGACAAGCGCCCCATGAACACCGACTACCGCAAGAACCTTCCCGGCACCGCGCTGGACTACTTCGATGCGCGCGAAGCCGTCGAAGCCATCCAGGCCGGCGCCTGGGCCCCGATGCCCTACACCGCGCGCGTGCATGCCGAGAACCTCGTGCGCCGCTGCGACCCGGCGATCCTCGTGCAAAGCCTCACGCAGCTCATCGAGCGTCGGCGCGACCATGACTTTCCGTGGTTTCCCGCGCGCGTGGTCTGCCACGACATCCTCGGCCAGACCGCGCTGGTCGACCTGGCCGGCCTGCGCGACGCCATTGCAGAACAGGGCGGCGACCCGTCGCAGGTGAACCCCGTGGTGCCGGTGCAGCTCATCGTCGACCATTCGCTGGCCGTGGAGTGCGGCGGCTTCGACCCCGACGCCTTCGCGAAGAACCGCGCCATCGAGGACCGGCGCAACGAAGACCGCTTTCACTTCATCGAATGGACGAAGCGGGCCTTCCGCAACATGGAGGTGATCCCGCCGGGGAACGGGATCATGCACCAGATCAACCTGGAGCGGATGTCGCCCGTCGTGCATGCGCAGGACGGCATGGCCTACCCCGACACGCTGGTGGGCACCGACAGCCACACGCCGCACGTCGATGCGCTGGGCGTCGTCGCCGTCGGCGTAGGCGGGCTCGAGGCCGAGAACGTGATGCTGGGCCGCGCCTCGTGGATGCGGCTGCCCGACATCGTCGGCGTGCGCCTCGCGGGCCGGCCGCAACCGGGCATCACGGCCACCGACGTCGTGCTGGCGCTCACCGAGTTCCTGCGCGCGGCGAAGGTGGTGGGTGCGTACCTGGAGTTCCACGGCGAAGGCGCCGCCAGCCTCACGCTGGGCGACCGCGCGACCATCTCCAACATGGCGCCCGAGTACGGCGCCACCGCCGCGATGTTCGCCATCGACACGCAGACGCTCGACTACCTGCGTCTCACGGGCCGCGCCGACGAGCAGGTGCGCCTGGTCGAGGTCTATGCGAAGCAGGCGGGCCTGTGGGCCGACACGCTCGCCGAGGTCGTGTACGAGCGCGTGCTGCAGTTCGACCTCTCGACGGTCGTGCGCAACATGGCCGGCCCCTCGAACCCGCATGCGCGCGTGGCCACCGCCGACCTCGCGGCGCGCGGCATCGCCGCCCCGTGGGACGACGTGCCCGGCCAGATGCCCGACGGCGCGGTGATCATCGCGGCCATCACCAGCTGCACCAACACCAGCAACCCGCGCAACGTGATCGCCGCGGGCCTGCTCGCGCGCAACGCCAACCGCATGGGCCTCGCGCGCAAGCCGTGGGTCAAGACCTCGCTCGCACCCGGTTCGAAAGCGGTCACGCTGTACCTGGAAGATGCGGGCCTGATGCGCGAGCTCGAACAGCTGGGCTTCGGCGTGGTCGCCTATGCCTGCACCTCGTGCAACGGCATGTCGGGCGCGCTCGACCCGGCCATCCAGCAGGAGATCGTCGATCGCGACCTGTACGCCACGGCCGTGCTTTCGGGCAACCGCAACTTCGACGGGCGCATCCACCCGTATGCGAAGCAGGCCTTCCTCGCTTCGCCGCCGCTGGTGGTGGCCTACGCCATCGCAGGCACGGTGCGCTTCGACATCGAGAAGGACGTGCTCACCGTCGTCGACGGCAAGGAGATCCGCCTCAAGGACCTCTGGCCCAGCGACGAAGAGATCGACGCCATCGTCAAGGCCAGCGTGAAGCCCGCGCACTTCCGCCAGGTGTACGAGCCGATGTTCGCGATCCAGCCCGACACGGGCGAGCAGGTGGCGCCGCTGTACGACTGGCGCCCCGCCTCCACCTACATCCGCCGCCCGCCGTACTGGGAAGGCGCGCTGGCGGGCGAGCGCACGCTGAAGGGCATGCGCCCGCTGGCGATCCTTCCGGACAACATCACGACCGACCACCTCTCGCCGTCGAACGCGATCCTGCTGGACAGCGCGGCCGGCCAGTACCTGCACCGCATGGGCCTGCCGGAGGACGACTTCAACTCCTACGCCACCCACCGCGGCGACCACCTCACGGCGCAGCGCGCCACCTTCGCCAACCCCACGCTGAAGAACGAGATGGTGCGCAAGACCGACGGCACGGTGCGCGCCGGATCGCTGGCGCGCGTGGAGCCCGAGGGCGAGGTGATGCGCATGTGGGAGGCCATCGAGACCTACATGCTGCGCAAGCAGCCGCTGATCATCGTGGCCGGCGCCGACTACGGCCAGGGCTCGTCGCGCGACTGGGCCGCCAAGGGCGTGCGGCTGGCCGGCGTGGAAGCGATCGCGGCCGAAGGCTTCGAGCGCATTCACCGCACCAACCTGATCGGCATGGGCGTGCTGCCGCTCGAATTCAAGCCGGGCACGAATCGCCTCACGCTGGGCCTGGACGGCACCGAGACCTACGATGTGACCGGCGAGCGCACCCCGCGCGCCGACCTTGTGCTGGTCGTTCACCGCCGCAATGGCGAACGGCTCGACGTGCCCATGACCTGCCGCCTCGACACCGCCGAAGAGGTCTCCATCTACGAAGCCGGCGGGGTGCTGCAGCGCTTCGCGCAGGACTTCCTCGCCGCCACGAAAGCCGACTGACGATGCCGCACCAAGCACAGATCAAGATTGCCGCCACCTACATGCGCGGCGGCACCAGCAAGGGCGTGTTCTTCCGCCTGCAGGACCTGCCCGAGGCCGCGCGGGTGCCGGGCCACGCGCGCGATGCGCTGCTGCTGCGCGTGATCGGCAGCCCCGACCCCTACGGCAAGCAGATCGACGGCATGGGCGCCGCGACGTCGAGCACGAGCAAGACCGTGATCCTCTCGAAGAGCGAACGGCCGGGCCACGACGTGGACTACCTGTTCGGCCAGGTGTCGATCGACCGCCCCTTCGTGGACTGGAGCGGCAACTGCGGCAACCTCTCGTCGGCCGTCGGACCGTTCGCGATCAGCAACGGCCTCATCGATGCGGCACGCGTGCCGCGCGACGGCGTGGCCGTCGTGCGCATCTGGCAGGCCAACATCGGCAAAACCATCGTCGCGCACGTGCCGATGGCCGGCGGCGTGGTGCAAGAGACCGGCGACTTCGAACTCGACGGCGTGACCTTTCCCGCGGCCGAGGTGCAGCTCGAATTCATGGACCCCGCCGCCGAAGAAGACGGCGCAGGCGGCGCGATGTTCCCGACCGGCAACCTCGTCGACCACCTCGAGGTGCCCGGCCTCGGCACGCTGCAGGCCACGATGATCAACGCCGGCATCCCCACCGTCTTCGTGAACGCCGAGGCGCTCGGCTGCACGGGCACCGAGCTGCAGGACGCGATCAACGGCGACGCCGCCGCGCTCGCCCGCTTCGAAGCCATCCGTGCGCACGGTGCGCTGCGCATGGGCCTCATCCGCACGCTCGACGAAGCGGCCAGCCGCCAGCACACGCCCAAGGTCGCCTTCGTGGCCAAGCCCGCGGGCTACACCGCCTCGAGCGGCAAGGCCGTGGCGGCCGGCGACATCGACCTGCTCGTGCGCGCGCTGTCGATGGGCAAGCTGCACCACGCCATGATGGGCACGGCGGCGGTGGCCATCGGCACGGCCGCTGCCATTCCCGGCACGCTGGTGAACCTCGCGGCCGGCGGCGGCGCGCGCGAGGCCGTGCGCTTCGGCCACCCCTCGGGCACCTTGCGCGTGGGCGCGCAGGCGCAGCAGGTCGAGGGCGAGTGGCAAGTGACCAAGGCGGTCATGAGCCGCAGCGCCCGCGTCTTGATGGAAGGCTGGGTGCGTGTGCCCGGCGACACCCTTTGAGCTTTCAGATCCATTCACAGGAAATCCCGATGTCGACTCGCAAGACCCTCCGTTCCCTCGCCGAGGCCCGCCGCGGCGTGCTGGTGCCGGGCGCCTTCAACGCGCTGTCGGCGCGTGTCATCGAAGACCTGGGCTTCGAAGCGATTTACGTCACCGGCGCGGGCGTCACCAACATGTGGTTCGGCCTGCCCGACCAGGGCTTCATGGGCCTGCACGAGATCGCCGACCACACGGCGCGCATCCGCGACGCCGTGAACCTGCCGCTGATCGTCGATGCCGACACCGGCTTCGGCAACGCGCTGAACGTGCGCCACACGGTACGCGTGCTGGAGCGCGCGGGCGCCGACTGCATCCAGTTCGAGGACCAGGTCGCGCCCAAGCGCTGCGGCCATTTCTCGGGCAAGGAGGTGATCTCCACCGAGGAAGCCGTCAACAAGATCAAGGCCGCCGTCGATGCCCGCACCGACCCCGACCTGCTCATCATGGCCCGCACCGACGCGGCGGCGACGCTGGGTTTCGAGGCCGCGATCGAGCGCGCGCAGAAGTTCAGCGAGGCCGGCGCCGACATCCTGTTCGTCGAGGCCGTCACCACGGCCGACGAAATCCGCGCGCTGCCGCAGCGCCTGCACAAGCCGCAACTCATGAACATGGTGATCGGTGGCAAGACGCCGATCTTCGGCGCCGAGGAACTCGGCGGCCTCGGCTACGGCATCGTGCTGTACGCCAACGCCGCGCTGCAGGGCGCGCTGGCCGGCATGCAGAAGGCGCTCACGGTGCTGCGCGACACACGGCGCATGGACGAAGACCCGGCGCTGGTCGCGCCCTTCGCCGAGCGGCAGCGGCTGGTGCGCAAGCCCGAGCTCGATGCGCTGGATGCACGCTACGCCAGCTGAGGTTCTCTACAAAGAGTCCTTCAGCTTCGCACGCAGCCGGCTCACCGCTTGGCCGTGCAGCTGGCACACGCGCGACTGGCTCACCTCGAGCACCGCGCCGATCTCGCGCAGGTTCAGCTCTTCCTCGTAGTAGAGCTTGAGCAGCAGCTGGTCGCGCTCGGGCAGCGCGCCAATGGCGTCCACCAGCTGGTGGCGAAAGCCGCTTTCGAGCAGGCGCGCCAGCGGGTCGTCGAAGTCGCCGCGCCCCTTGCGCGCCTCTTGCGCATGCAGGTCGAGAAAGGGGTTGTCGGGGTCGCCC
This sequence comes from Variovorax sp. FW305-3-2-15-B-LB1, assembly GCF_058787635.1. Taxonomy (NCBI): domain Bacteria; kingdom Pseudomonadati; phylum Pseudomonadota; class Betaproteobacteria; order Burkholderiales; family Comamonadaceae; genus Variovorax; species Variovorax sp. FW305-3-2-15-B-LB1. The sequence goes on from NZ_JBYSZY010000010.1 coordinate 50,832, forward strand.
TTGGCGAAGTCTTCCACGTACAGCAGCTGGCAGCCCTGGATGTCCTGCAGCATCGACTGGTAGGTCTCCAGGTCGACCTTCAGCTCCTTCGCGATCTCGCCTTCGGTGGGCGCGCGACCCAGCCGGTGGCCCAGTGCCTGGATCGCTTTCTCGATGCCGCGCGCCGACTGGCGCAGCCCGCGCGACCCCCAGTCGCTGGCGCGCAGCTCGTCGAGCATGGCGCCGCGGATGCGCTGGCTGACGAAGGTCTCGAACTGCGCGCCGCGGTGGTCCTGGTAGCGGCTCGACGCATCGAGCAGGCCGAGCATGCCGGCCTGGATCAGGTCGTCCAGCTCCACGCTGGCCGGCAGCCGCGCCATCATCTGCAGCGCGATGCGACGCACCAGCGGCTGGTGCTGTTCCAGCAGATGCGATTTCTCGATGGTGCCCTGTGCGGTGTACACGGCCGTCCGTCCTCGTGGTCGTGCCTCAGGCCGCGAGCGCCTGCGGGAACACGGCCGGCCGCGCGGGCGTGCGCCAGGTCCAGCGGCCCATGTCGTCGGCGATGGCGCGGAAATCGACCGCCGCCGCGCTGGCCGGAAAGGCCTCGACCACGGTCTGGCGCAGCCGGGCCGCATCAGCCAGCCACGGGTCGGTGCGCACCCAGCCCACGGGCAGCAGCGACAGCGCGAGGTAGCGGCTGGCGGCCTGTGCGAGGTTGTGCATGACCTGCTGCGCGGTGCCCGCATCGGCCACGCCGTTGAGCAGAAAGCGCAGCTGCTTCAGCGCATGCGCACGGTGCAGGCGCTTGATGCCCGCGTAGGCCGAGGTGATGGCCGCCGGGTGCGGCTGCAGCACGAGCAGCAGTTCGTCGGCGCCCTGCGCCAGCGGCGACAGGCAGCCTTCGTCGTCGAAGGCCGCATCGACGAGCACGATGCCGCGCGGCCACAGCGTGCGCGGGTCGATGGTCGCGCCAGGCGATGCGGGCAGCACCTGCACGCCGCACACCGCGCTCGCAGCGGCCTGGTCGATGCGCAACCGCCGACTCGCCACATCGGCCAGCGTTCCGCGTGGGCCCAGCGCCCACACATCGCACACCGAGCGCACCTTGGTGTGATGCTCATCAAGCAGCAGCACGTCCTTGCCCTGCTGCGCCAGCGCCGCGCCCAGGCTCATCGCGGCCGTGGTCGCGCCCGCGCCGGGGCCCATGCCCGCGACGGCGACGACGCGCACCGACGCCTGCCCGAGCAGCCGACGCAGCCCGTCGGCCTGGTCCGTGACGCGTGCGCTCATGACCTTCAGCCCAGGCGTTCCAGCGCGCGCGGCGCTTGCGCAGGCCCTGCCGATTCGGTGCCCAGCGCATCGAGCAGCAGGAACAGCTTGCCCACACCCGCGTAGAGCGCACCGCCCGTCATGGCGCGACCGGCGCGCGGGGCGCGGCCCGTGAGCTGGCCCAGCAGCAGGCGCGTGCGGTCGACCCACTCGCCTTCGGCCTGCAGCAGACGCCACACGGTGGTCGTGACCTGGCCGGCGACGAGCAGGCGCTTCATCATGTGCGGATCGCCGGGCTCGCCCATGCCGCCCACGAGCTGCACGCCGTCGCGCAGCAGGCGGAAGCACGGCTCGGCGTCGGCGGCCCAGCCCTGCCATTGCGCGAGCTGCGATGCGTCGACCTCGCCGCCCAGGTTGGTGAGCACGCAGGTGTGCGACAGCCGCTTGCGGCTGCGCGCGTCGACCACGCGCACGGCCACGCAGCGCAGCGTGGGCAGGGTGTCGCGGTCGAGCGCGGTACGTGGCAACACCTCGACCTGCGCTTCGCATTGCAGCGCAGCCTTGCCGCGATAGCGCACGGGCTGTTCGGTCGTGTCGTCGAACGCGAAGGCCAGGCGCGCGAGCGTGGTCGCGGCCCCGGTGTGCACATCCGTCACGGCCGTGCTGCCGGGCGCGCGCGCCAACCACTGCGTGCCTTCGGCCTGCCACGCCAGCATCTGTTCGACGGCCGGCGGCTTGCCCAGCACATGCACGAGGCGTTTGCCGAAATCCTGTTGCTGCAGCCACTGCGCCTGACGCTGGCCCGGTGCGGCCGACTGGCGCGCCGCAGCGGTCGAAAGCCACTGGTTCGGTGCCGCCAGCGGCAGGCCGCTGCGGTCCGACAGCAGCAGGCTGCCGTGGCACACGTAGGCATCACCGCTGTCGGTCGCGCGCAGGCCCACCTGTCCTGCCAGCGCGAGCACGTGGGTGTCGCAACCCGCAGCCACCTCGCCGCGCGCAAACGCCGACAGCTCGTGCAGCACAGTCTTGGCATCGACAGCCTCATCACCGGCCTGGCGCCACAGCGTGCGCGCACCATCGAAGCCGATGTGCGCACCGGCCAGCGCGCCGGCGGTTGTCGCCAGTTCCTGCGCGTCGTGCGCCATCGCGCGGATCAGGCTCTGGTAGCGCAAGCGCAGGCGATCGGTCTCGCCCTGCGCTTGCGGCGAAGGCGCGGCCTCGTCGGGCAGGTCGGCTTCCGCCGGCACGAAGAGCGGACTGTGCTGGCGCGGCTGGAACACGCTGTCGATCAGCTGCACGCGGTCGGCGCGCATCAGGTTCTCGGGCACCTTCTGGCCGCCCGAGATGTAGTGCACCGGCAGGCGGTGGCGGATCACGGTGTCGATCAGCGCGCCCGGGTGCGTGGCCTCGTCGACCTTGGTGAAGATGCAGCCCGCCAGCGCATGGCCCTGGCGGTAGGCGTGCACCACCTCGTTGAGCGTGTCGCCGTGGCTGGTGGCGTTGAGCAGCAGCAGCCGCTTCACCGGCCGCTGGCTGCTGCCGAGCATGGCGATCTGCTCGGGCACGGCGCGGTCGCGCTGGCTCATGCCGACGGTGTCGATGAGCACCATGTGGCGGTCGCGCAGGTCGTGCAGCACCAGCTGCAGGTCGGCCGCGTCTTTCACGGCATGCACCGGCACGTTGAGGATCTGGCCGTAGATGCGCAGCTGCTCGTAGGCGCCGATGCGGTAGCTGTCGGTGGTGACGAGCGCGAGCTTGTCGGCGCCGAAGCGCATCACGCAGCGCGCGGCCAGCTTGGCGGTGGTGGTGGTCTTGCCGACGCCGGTCGGGCCCATCAAGGCATAGACGCCGCCCTGCGCGAACAGCGCATCTTCGTCTTCATGCACCGGCACCGCGCGCACGAGCTCGGAACGCACGAAGGCCATGCCGTCGGCGTAGCTCTGGCCGGTGGGCAGCTTCTCGAGCATGGCCTTCGACAGGCGCGCGCTGAAGCCGGCGCCCAGCAGCGTGCGCAGCAGGCGACCGCGCACCGGGTCGCGGCGCTGGCTGTCGCTCCAGACCACGCTGGCGAGCTGTTCCTCGATCATGCCGCGCATCGAATGGAGTTCGCTGAGCACGGTGGGGTCGGCGGGTGCGGCCGTGGCAAGTGCGGCTGCGGGCACTGCGGCCTGCACCGTCTGCTGCACATCGCCCTCGGCCATGGCGACGATCTCGACGCCCTGCGCGGTGGCGCGGTGCGTGAGCACGATGGCCTCGGCACCGAGCGATTCGCGCACCAGGCGCAGGGCCTCGCGGCCGGTGGCGGCGACGAATTTGCGTGCGGTGGTGCGCACGTCGGTCTGTGGATTCAAACGGCTCGTCCTCCAATGGCGGCGGTGATCTTGATGGTCCGGGCGTCAGGGATCTCGGCGTGCGAGAGCACCTTGAGCTGCGGCAGGCTGCGCCGCAGGAAGCGCGACAGCAGCACGCGCAGCGCGTGCTGCACGACCAGCACCGGCGCCAGCCCCATCTGCTCCTGGCGCACCATGGCGGCCTGCGCCTGCTTGAGCAGGTTGTCGGCAATGCCCGGCTCGATGCCGCTGCTGTTGTTCAGGGCCTGCTGCAGCACGCTGTCGAGCGAGCCGTCCAGGCCGATCACCTGCATCTCCTCGTCGCCCGGGAACAGCTGCTGCGTGATGGCGCGGCCCAGCGCCAGGCGCGTGAGCGTGGTGAGCTCGGTCGGGTCTTTCACCGTGGGCGCGTGCTCGGCCATCACGTCGAGGATGGTGCGCATGTCGCGGATCGGCACCTCTTCGTCGAGCAGGTTCTGCAGCACCTTGTGCAGCGTGCTCAGCGACAGCACCTTGGGCACCAGGTCTTCCGTGAGCTTGGGCGCGGTCTTGGCGATCTGGTCGAGCAGCTGCTGCACTTCCTGGCGGCCCAGCAGCTCGGCCGCGTGGGTGTGGATCAGGTGGTTCAGGTGCGTGGCCATCACGGTGCAGGCATCGACCACGGTGTAGCCGTACACCTGCGCCTGCTGGCGCAGGCTGGCGTCGATCCAGGTGGCCTCCAGGCCGAAGGCCGGGTCGCGCGTGGGCGTGCCGGTCAGCGTGCCCGTCACCTGGCCGGGGTTGATCGCCATCCACTGGTTGGGAAAAGCTTCGCCGCGGCCGATCTCCACGTCCTTCAGGCTGATGACGTAGGCGTTGGGCTTGATCTCCAGGTTGTCGCGGATGTGGACCACCGGCACGAGAAAGCCCAGCTCCTGCGCGATCTTCTTGCGGATGCTCTTGATGCGGCCCAGCAGCTCGCCCTGCTGCGACTGGTCCACCAGCGGGATCAGCCGGTAGCCGACCTGCATGCCCAGCGGATCGACCATGGCCACGTCGTCCCAGGTGGCTTCGGCCTGCTCGGCCGAGGCGGGCACGCCCGCCCCTTGCGTGGCGGCGGCAGCGGCAGCCTGCTGCGCGGCCGCCTGCGGCTTGCGCTGCACCAGCCGCTTGCCGAGCCACACCAGGCCGCCCGCGATCAGCAGGAAGGCCAGGTTCGGCATGCCGGGGATCATGCCCAGCAGGCCGACGATGCCGGCCGTGAGGAACAGCACCTGCGGGTTGGAAAAGAGCTGGCCCGTGAGCTGGCTGCCCACGTCCTCGTCGGTGGTCACGCGCGAGACGATCACGCCGGCCGCGGTCGAGATCACCAGCGCCGGAATCTGCGCCACCAGGCCGTCGCCGATGGCCAGCAGCGTGTAGGTCTTGCCGGCCGTGGAGAAGTCGAGCCCGTGCTGCAGCATGCCGACCACGAGGCCGCCGATGATGTTGATCACCATGATGAGCAGGCCCGCGATCGCGTCGCCGCGCACGAACTTGCTGGCGCCGTCCATCGAGCCGTAGAAGTCGGCCTCCTGCGCCACCTCGGCGCGGCGCTTGCGGGCGATCTCTTCGCCGATCAGGCCAGCGTTGAGGTCGGCGTCGATCGCCATCTGCTTGCCCGGCATGGCGTCGAGCATGAAGCGCGCCCCCACCTCGGCGATGCGGCCCGCGCCCTTGGTGATCACCATGAAGTTGATGAGCACGAGGATGATGAACACCATCACGCCCACCGCGAAGTTGCCGCCCACCAGGAAGTGGCCGAAGGCCTCGATCACCTTGCCGGCCGCGTCGGGCCCGGTGTGGCCGTGCATGAGCACCACGCGCGTGGAGGCCACGTTGAGCGACAGGCGCAGCAGCGTCGAGAACAGCAGCACCGCCGGGAAGGCCGCGAAGTCCAGCGCCTTCATGGTGTACATGCTCACCAGCAGCACCATCACCGACAGCGCGATGTTAAAGGTGAACAGCAGGTCGAGCAGGAAGGGCGGCAGCGGCAGCACCATCATGCTCAGGATGAGGATGATGAGGATCGGGCCCGCCAGCCCCTTGAACTGCGAGCCGGAGAAGATCCGCGCCGGCAGGCGCATCAGGTCGTTCAGTCCGTTCATGCGACCGCCGGCGAGTACTGCAGGTCGGCCGGCACCGGCAGGTCGGTCGGCGTGCGCGGCGCCTCGCCGCCCTCGCTGTTCCAGCGCTTGAGCTGGTACACCCAGGCCAGCACCTCGGCCACGGCGGTGTACAGCCCGGCCGGAATTTCCTCACCCAGCTTCGTGTGCCGGTACAGCGCGCGCGTGAGCGGCGGCGCCTCCAGAATCGCGACCTTGTGCTCCTTGGCCATCTCGCGGATGCGCGCGGCCACCAGCTCGGTGCCCTTGGCGACCACGCGCGGCGCGCGCATGTCGCTGTCCAGGTACTGCAGCGCGACGGCGAAGTGCGTCGGGTTGGTGAGCACGATGTCGGCCTTGGGCACCTCGGCCATCATGCGGCGGCGTGCCATCTGCTGCTGTTGCCGGCGGATCTGCGCCTTGATGTGCGGATCGCCTTCGCTTTCCTTGTGCTCCTGGCGCACGTCCTCGCGCGACATGCGCAGCTTGCGGTAGTAGTTCCAGAGTTGAAACGGCACGTCGACGAGCGCGACGAGGAAGAGCGTGGCGGCGATCAGCGCGCAGTGCTTGGCCACCAGCACCAGTGCATGCGGCAGCGCCTCGTGCGCGGGCTGCGACATGAGCGCCATCACGGCCTCGATGTCGTCCACGATGACCCACCACGCCACGCCGCCGATCAGCGCCGACTTGGCCAGCGCCTTCACGAGTTCGGCCAGCGCCTGCGCCGAGACCATGCGGCCGATGCCGGCCAGGGGATTGAGTTTTCCGAAGTTCGGCGCAACGGCCTTGCCGGAGAACATCCAGCCGCCGAGCATCAGCGGCGCCGCCACGGCGGCCACGACCATCATGGCGAACAGCGGCCCGATGGCCATGAGTGCATGCAGCACCATGAGCCCGCTCTGCGAGAGCATGTGCGCGGGGTCGAAGGCGCTGGCGCGTTCGAACTGCAGGCCGCGGCGCAGCGCGCCGCTCAGGCTCGCGCCGAGCGACTCGCCCGCCAGCCACAGGCCGGCGCTCGCGGTGGCGAGCATGACGAAGGTGGTGAGCTCGCGCGAACGGGCCACGTTGCCTTCCTCGCGCGCCTTCTCCAGGCGCCGCTCGGAGGCGGGTTCCGTTTTCTCGAGATCGCTTTCCTCAGCCATTCATGCTCCGAACCAGCACTGGCGAAGTACGCCTTGCCCAGAACCAAATTATTGGATCCGGTGGTGCGGAACAATCTGCCGATCAGGGCCGGTATCGCCCTGCAATTCGGCCAATCAAGCGGCCTGCAAGCGGCTCAGAAACCGAGGCTTTCGAGCAGGTCGTCGACCTGCGCCTGGTCGGTCACGGCGTCGGGGTTGCCGGGCTTCACCTGCGGCCCGTTCTGCAGGCTCTGCACGGCCTCGTGGCGCTTCTCGGGCGGCGAGTTGTCGATCAGCACCTGCAGCAGCTGCGTCTCGACGTCGTTGACGACTTCCATCATCTTCTTGATGACCTGGCCGGTGAGGTCCTGGAAGTCCTGCGCCATCAGGATCTCCATGAGCTGCGTGTTGATGGCGCTGGCGCGCTGGGGCACGTCGTTCAGGTAGCCGCGCGTGTCCAGCACGAGCTCGCGCGCCTGGTCGAGTTCGATCGGGTTCTCGAACCACTGGTCCCAGCGCTGCGTCAGGGCCTTGGCGTCGGTGGCCAGGGCTTCCTGCAGCGGCTGGGCCACGTCGATGGCGTTGAGCGCGCGGTGCGCCGCGCGCTCGGTGGTGGCCGCCACGTAGTTGAGGCGGTCGCGCGCATCGGGGATGGCCTGCGCGGCCTTGGCCACCTGCTTGTCCAGGCCCAGCTCGCGCAGGCCTTCGCGCAGCTGGCGCGTGAGGTGGCCGATGCGGCCCAGCAGTTCTTCGGTGGTGTTGTTGGTGGCGTCTGCCGCGCCGGCGGTGTCCTGGCTCATGCCTTGGCCAGCTTCTCGAAGATCTTGGTGATCTTCTCTTCCAGCGTCGCCGCGGTGAAGGGCTTCACCACGTAGCCGTTGGCGCCGGCCTGCGCGGCCGCGACGATGTTCTCCTTCTTGGCCTCGGCCGTGACCATCAGCACCGGCAGCGTCTTCAGCTCGGGGTCGGCGCGGATGGTCTGCAGCATGGTCAGGCCGTCCATGTTGGGCATGTTCCAGTCGGAGACCACGAAGCCGAAGCTGCCGCCGCGCAGCTTCTCCAGGCCGGCCACGCCGTCCTCGGCCTCGTCGACGTTGAGGAACTCCAGCTCCTTCAACAGGTTGCGCACGATGCGCCGCATGGTCGGGAAGTCATCCACCACCAGGATCTTGATGCTCTTGTCGATCACGATTTTTTCCAGCTCCACAGGTCGTTGTTCAAACTCGTCATACCCGGTTCGCACGTTCACCGAACGTGCGAAGGTGCGCCATCACGCGGCGACTGATCTCGTTCAGCGGCGACACCTCGTCCACCGCGCCCAGCGCCACCGCCTCGCGCGGCATGCCGAAGACCACGCAGCTGGCCTCGTCCTGCGCCAGCGTGTGCGCGCCCGCGCGCCGCATGCGCAAGAGGCCCTCGGCGCCGTCCTTGCCCATGCCGGTGAGGATGATCCCGATGGCGTTCTTGCCCGCGTGCTTGGCCGCCGAATCGAACAGCACGTCGATCGACGGCCGGTGGCGGTTCACGGGTGGCTCCTGGTCCAGGTGCGCCACGTAGTTGGCGCCGCTGCGCGCCAGCGACAGGTGAAAGCCGCCCGGCGCGATGTAGGCATGGCCCGGCAGCACGCGCTCGCCCTGCTCCGCCTCCTTCACGCGGATGCGGCACAGGCCGTCCAGGCGCTGCGCGAAGGAGCGCGTGAAGCCGGCCGGCATGTGCTGCGCGATGAGCACCGCGGGCGCGTCGGGCGGCAGCGGCTGCAGCACCTCGCGGATGGCCTCGGTGCCGCCGGTGGAGGCGCCGATGATGAGCAGCTTCTCGGTGCTCAGCAGCGGGCTGCGCAGCAGCGCCTCGGGCGCCGCCTCGTGGGCGGTACGTGCCGCCGTGGCCGCTGGGCGCGCGGGCAGCAGCCGCGCACTGGCGGCCGTGCGGATCTTGCCGGCGATGAGCTCGGTGTAGTTGAGCAGGCCGTCGCGCACGCCCAGGCGCGGCTTGGTCACGAAGTCGATGGCGCCCAGCTCCAGCGCGCGCAGCGCGATCTCCGAGCCGCGCTCGGTGAGCGAGGACACCATGACCACCGGCATCGGCCGCAGGCGCATGAGCTTCTCGAGAAACTCCAGGCCGTCCATGCGCGGCATTTCCACGTCGAGCGTGAGCACGTCGGGGTTCGTCACCTTGATGAGGTCGCGCGCCACCAGCGGGTCGGCCGCGGTGCCGACCACGGTCATGTCGCTCTGGCTGTTGATGATCTCGCTCATCACGCTGCGGATCAGCGCCGAATCGTCGACGCAGAGCACCTTGATCTTTTTCTTGCTTGGCAGGCTCACCGGCTTCCTTTGGTTCTGTCGATCTCGTGCGGCGCGGCGGGCACCGACAGCCGGCGCAGCAACTCGCCTTCGTCGCGGCGCACCCGCAGCACCTCGGTCTGCGCGCGCAGGCGGCGCACCACGGCCTTGCCGCTCTCGGGCAGGAAGCACACGCGGCGCGCGTGCGGCCCGCGCAGGTCCTGCGCCGCGACTTCGATGCGTTCCGCCTCCAGGTAGCGCAGCACGAAGTCGGCATTGCGGTCGCCGATGTTGAGCGTGGTCATGCCGGCCAGCACGGCGCCGCCGCCGAACACCTTGGCCTGCAGCCGCTCGCGCCGCGCGCCCGCGCGCACCAGTTCGCGCACCAGCACGTCCATGGCGTAGGCGCCGTAGCGCATCGAGCCGCCGCCGGGCTCGCCGTCATCGGGCAGCATGAAGTGGTTCATGCCGGCCACGCCCGCCTGCGCGTCGTGCAGGCAGGCGGCCACGCAGGAGCCGAGCACGGTGCTCAGCACGGTGTGGTCGGTGGTCACGTAGTACTCGGAAGGCAGCAGCTTGACGGCCATGCGCCCGACATCGCGGTCGAAGTAGTGATGGCTCGCCAGGCTCATGCGGTGCCCGGCGTGCGCGACAGCTCGTACACCGTCTGCCCCAGCGGGCGGAAAGCCGGGTTGACGAGCGAGGCGTTCTCGGAATGCCCGGCGAACAGCAGGCCGCCCGGCTTGAGCAGCGGCGCGAAGCGGTCGAGCACCTTCTTCTGCGTCGGCTTGTCGAAATAGATCATCACGTTGCGGCAGAAGATCGCGTCCACCGGCTCCTTCACCGACCAGGCGCTGTCCAGCAGGTTGACGCGCGAGAACTTCACCAGCGTGGCGACCTCGGGGCGCACGCGCACCTTGCCGGCGTTGGTGCCGGTGCCCTTGTTGAAGAAGCGCCGCAGCCGCTCGGGCGACAGGCGCCGCACCTGCTCGGTGGTGAAGACGCCGGTGGCGGCCTTGGCCAGCACGGCGGTGTCGATGTCGCTGGCGATGACGCGGGCCGAGCCGGCGCGCTCGCCCAGCGCTTCCATCAGCGTGATGGCGATCGAGTACGGCTCCTCGCCCGTCGAGGCGGCGGCGCACCACACGGTGACCGGGCCCGGGCGCTTGCGCACATGGTCGGCCAGCGTGGGAAAGTGGTGCGCCTCGCGAAAGAACGAGGTCAGGTTGGTGGTGAGCGCGTTGATGAACAGCTGCCACTCGTCGCCGTCGTGGCGCGCCTCGAGCTGGTCCAGGTACGGCGCGAACGCCGGCAGCTGCAGCTCGCGCAGGCGCCGCGACAGCCGGCTGTACACCATCTGCCGCTTCTGCTCGCCCAGGGCGATGCCGGCGCGGCGATGGATGAGGGTCCGGATTCTGGAGAAGTCGTGGTCGGTAAAGTGGAACTCGGTCGTCACAGCCAGCCTGGAAGCGTGACTTTCAATGGTCACGGAAACCGCCGTTTCCAATCGGCCGATCAGACGCGCAAAAGCCTTGCATTTCCGGGGGTCAGGCAGGCGGTGCGGTCACGGCCGGGCCGGCGTCGAGCGCCCACACCAGCGCCGACAGCTGCGCGGCATTGACCTGCGCCGCGCTCAGGAAGAGCGCCTCCGACAGGCGCGCGGCACGGCCGTCGTCGGTCTCGCAGCTTTCGGCCAGCGCCACGAAGGGGCCGTAGACGCCGCTGCGCGACAGAATCGCCTGCTGCACGGCCTCGGTGAGCTGCACCTTGCGCAGCACGCCTTCCATGGGCACGCCCAGCAGCTGGTCGAGCAGCGAGAACATGCCCGCGACGAACAGGTTGTCGGCTTCGCCGGGCGGCAGCATGCCCTGCCCCATCAGCTCGACGAAACGCCCGCGCAGGATGGCCTTCTTCATCATGAAGGGCGAGCTGACCTTGTTGCTGGTGGCCAGCAGCAGCGACAGCCAGCGGTACAGCGGCGAGTAGCCCAGCATCGCGACCGCATGGCGCAGCGAGTGGATCTCCACTGCCAGACCCACCGAGGGCGAGTTGATGTAGCGCAGCAGCCGGTAGGTGAGCGCGGCGTCGTGCTTGAGCGCGCCCTCGATGGCGCGCACGTCTTCGTTGCGCAGGATCATCTGCATCAGGTGCACGATGAGCTGCGACTCGGGCTGCAGCGCATCGGCGCTGTCGCGCGCCGGCGGCAGGCGCACGGCGCCGTCGACGAACACCTGCACGCCGCGTGCGGCGCAGGCCTCGAACTCGGCCCAGTTCGCCACGCGCGCGGCGATGGGCGCGGGGCCGGCGGGCGACACGTCCGCCAGGTGGGAGGGCAGCACCTCGCGGTGCGTGACGATGGCGCGCAGCTCGTCGTCGTCCGGCAGCGCGACGCCGCCGCACAGCATGAAGCCGAAGCCCTGCTCGCGCAGGAACAGCAGGATGGAGCGCATGTCGGCGTCCATCAGCTCGTCGGCCTTCATGCACAGCACGACGTTGCGCGGCGGCAGCGACTGCAGCTCGCTCTGGAACAGCGCATCGACCGTGACGTCGACGAACACCCTCTGTGCGCCCAGCAGCCAGCCGTGGCCGCCCGGGTTCAGGTGCAGGCCCAGCGTGTCCATGAGCGCCTTGACGCCGGCTGCGGCACCCGCGTCGGTGCCCTGCCCCGCCGCGCGCCAGGCCATGCGGTAGCCGACCACGCGGCGCTTGCCGTCGAGCAGCATGGCGTAGGCCACGTGGCCGTCGGCACCGACTGCGGGCGTGATGGCGGGCGTTGCGTCGGCTTGCGCGCCGTTGCCGTCGACGCCGGGGCGCCGGAAGAAATCGAACCTCATGCGGCCGTCCCTCGCGTCGGGATCAGGACGCCAGCGCGTCGATGCGGCGCGCCGCGCCCGCCAGGGCCGCCGCGCTCGCGGCCTGTGCGCGTTGGATGCGCGGCATCGCGCCCACGTCGACGATGAACGCCACGCTGCCGTCGCCCACGATGGTGGCGGCCGAGATGCCCGGCACCTTGCGGTAGTTGGTTTCCAGGTTCTTCACCACCACCTGGTGCTGGCCGAGCAGCTCGTCGACCAGCAGCGCGAAGCGGCTGTCGTCGGCCTGCACAATCACGAGGATGCCCTGCGTGGGCTGCGTCTGCGCGCCGGCCACGTCGAACACGCGGTGCAGCTCGATGAGCGGCAGGTACTCGCCGCGCACGCGGATCACGTGGCCGTCGGCGGTGATGGAGTGCAGGTGCTCCGGCAGCGGCTGCAGCGACTCGATCACGTAGCTCAGCGGCAATATGTAGGCCTCGCTGCCCACCCGTACCGACATGCCGTTGAGGATGGCCAGCGTGAGCGGCAGCACGATGCGCGTGGACGTGCCCTGCCCGCCGCGCGAATGAATCTCGACATGGCCGCCCATCTCCTGGATGTTGCGCTTGACCACGTCCATGCCCACGCCGCGTCCCGAGATGTCGGTGACCTGCTCGGCCGTGGAGAAGCCGGGCGCGAAGATCAGCTGCCACACCTCTTCGTCGGGCATGGCATCGTTCACCGGCAGGCCCTGCTGGCGCGCCTTGTCGAGGATGCGCTCGCGGTTCAGGCCCGCGCCGTCGTCGCTCACCTCGATCACGATGTTGCCGCCGTGGTGCTGCGCCGACAGCAGCAGCTGGCCGGTGGCGTCCTTGCCCTTGGCCAGGCGCACCTCGGGGGCCTCGATGCCGTGGTCCAGGCTGTTGCGCACGAGGTGCGTGAGCGGATCGACGATGCGTTCGATGAGCCCCTTGTCGAGCTCGGTCTCCTTGCCGTAGGTGTCCAGGCGCACCTGCTTGCCGAGCTTGGCGCTCACGTCGCGGATCACGCGCGGAAAGCGGCTGAACACGTAGTCCATCGGCATCATGCGGATCGACATCACCGATTCCTGCAGGTCGCGCGCGTTGCGCTCCAGGTGGCCCAGGCCGCTCAGAAAGCGCTCGTAGGCCACGGGGTCGAGCACGGTCGCGGCCTGCGTGAGCATCGACTGCGTGATGACGAGCTCGCCCACGAGGTTGATGAGCTGGTCGACCTTCTCGACGTCGACGCGGATGGAGCTGGACTCCTTGGCGCTGGCGGGCACGGGCGCGGCGGCGACCGGTGCTGGTGCGGCGGGTGGCTGCACGACCGGTGCTTCAACTGCGACCACAGGTTCGGCAACGTCGGCCGCCTCGCGCGTGATGTCGATCTGCGATTCGTCGATGACGAAGCAGCACACGGCCACGATGTCGTCGGGGTCGCAGGTGGTGGCGAGCCGCACGGTCAGCTGGTCGTTGCTGCGCGTGCGCGTCAGCACCGTGCCGAGGTTGGCCAGCTCGCCGGCGAGCAGCTCGCATTCGCTGTCGGACAGGCGCGCGAAGCGCACGACCAGCACGCCGTCGCTGCTGCCGCCTTCCTCGGCCGGCGCAGCGGCTTGCACGACAGGCGCCGGTGCGGGCGCGGGTGCCGGCACGGGCGCGGCGGCGTTGTTCTCCATGGCCAGCTGCTGCAGCACGCCGCAGATGTGGGCGACCCTCTCGGCGTCCGGCTCCTTGCCGGCCTGGTAGGCGGTGAGTTGTTCTTGCAAGGCGTCCTTCGTTTCCAGAAAGGCATCGATCATCGGAGCGCTCAGGTGCAGCTGCCCGTGGCGGGCCCTGTCCAGCAGCGTTTCGAGCACGTGCGTGGTGTGGGTCAAGGCGGTGAAACCGAACGTGGCCGCGCCGCCCTTGATGGAGTGCGCCGCGCGGAAGATGGCGTTGAGCTGCTCGCCGTCGGGCGCCTCGACGTCGAGGTCGAGCAAGAGCTGCTCCATCTCCGCCAGCAGCTCGATGGCTTCGACGAAGAAGGCCTGGGTGAATTGACTGAGGTCCATCTGTGGTGCTCCGGGGCCCGCGCTCGCGCACATTCACGCACGCAGGCCGCTTCCTTGTTCTTGTTATCCCGCCGTGTGTCCTGCCGCCGTGCGCGCCTGCGCGGCCGGTGGCGGCAGGCCGATGCGCGTGGCGCCGGCGTCGTTGCTGTTCTCGCGCTCGATGCGCTCCTGCGTGCGGTGGTTCAGCAAGATGATGCTGATGCGGCGGTTGATGGGGTTGCGCGGGTCGGCGCGGTCCAGGTGCATGCTGTCGGCCAGGCCGATCACGCGCAGCACCTTGTCCTCGGTCATGCCGCCGGTCACCAGTTCGCGGCGCGAGGCATTGGCGCGGTCGGCCGAGAGCTCCCAGTTGCCGTACGCGCGGTCGTTGGTGTAGACGATGGCGTCGGTGTGGCCCGACAGCGTGAGCTTGTTGGGCAGGCCGTTGAGCACGGGCGCCAGCTCGCGAAGAATGGCGCGCATGTGCGGCACCACGCGGGCGCTGGCCAGCTCGAACATCGGGCGGTTCTCGCTGTCCACGATCTGCAGGCGCAGGCCTTCGGTCGTGATGTCGATGAGGATCTGCGAGCGGAACTGCTGGAACACCGGGCTCTTCTCGATCAGCTCGTCGAGCTTCTTCTTCATCTCGGCCAGGCGGCTGGCGTCGGCCGCGTCCTCGCTGTCGGCTTCGGTGTGGCGCACCTCGCCCTCGGCATGCATCACGTCGGCGCCGCCGCCGGGGATCATGCTGGTGCTCATGCTGCTCTTGTCGCCGCCGGCCAGCGCCACGCGCAGCGGCATGCGAAAGTGCTCGGCAATGCCTTCGCGCTGCTTGGGGCTGGAGATCGACAGCAGCCACATGACGAGAAAGAAAGCCATCATGGCCGTCATGAAGTCGGCGTAGGCGATCTTCCAGCCGCCGCCCGCATGGCCGCCGCCGTGCCCGCCGCCGTGGGCGCGCTTGATGATGATGCGGGGCTTCGCGTCGCTCATGGCCGTCGCAGGGTCAGCGTGCCTTGACTTCGCGCACGTGGTCGTCCAGCTCGGTGAACGAGGGACGCTCGGTCGAGAACAGCACCTTGCGGCCGAACTCCACGGCCAGCTGCGGCGCGTAGCCGTTCAGGCTGGCCAGCAGCGTGACCTTGGCGCACTGGTAGATCTTCATGCCCTCTTCGACCTTCTGCTCGATCAGCGAGGCCAGCGGCGACACGAAGCCGTAGGCCAGCAGCACGCCCAGGAAGGTGCCGACCATGGCGTGTGCGATGAGCGCGCCCATTTCCGACGGCGGCAGGTGGGCCGAGCCCAGCGCATGCACCACGCCCATCACGGCCGCGACGATGCCCAGCGCGGGCAGCGCGTCGCCCACGCGCGAGAGGCTGTGGCCGGGCACGGCGGCCTCGTGGCGGATCGTCTCGATCTCGTGGTCCATGAGGGCCTCGATCTCGTGGGCGTCGGTGTTGCCGCTGATGACCAGGCGCAGGTAGTCGCACAGGAAGACGGTGATGCCCTCGTGCGCCAGGATGGTGGGGTAGCGGCCGAAGATCTCGCTTTGCTCCGGCGCCTCCACGTCGGACTCGAGCTTCATCATGCCCTCCTTGCGGGCCTTGGCGAGCAGCTCGTACAGGAGCGCCAGAAGGTCCATGTAGAGCTGGCGGTTGTGCTTGGAAGAACGCAGCAAGAGCGGCAACTCCCGGATGGTCGCCTTGATGGTCTTGCCGTTGTTGCCCGCGATGAACGCGCCGAGCGCGGAGCCGCCGATCATGAGCAACTCCACGGGCTGGAACAGCACGCCGAAATGCCCGCCCATGAGGCCGTAGCCGCCGAAGACGGCGCCGATCACCACCAGATATCCCACCAGAACCAGCACGCGCTTCCCCTATGCCCTGAGGCGTCCAAAACAAAAAACCCGCGCCGGGCGCCGGGGCACTTTCACGAGACGGCGCCGCCGATGTCGAGCACCGGGCCGCCGGCAATGAGGCCGCCGCGGCGCACCGGTTCGAGCTTGGGCTTGCGCGCCTTGCCCGCGCGCGAAGGCGGGCGGCACAGCACGCACACGTAGCCGTGCTTGTGGTCGTGGGCATGCGCCACGAAGTGGCCGCCGCAGCGGCTGCACGGGCTCAGCTGCAGCATGTCGCTGTCGAAGAAACGCACCATGGTCTCGGCGCGCGTGAAGTCGAGCACGACCTCGCTGCCCTGCGACTCGACCTGCTCGGCGTACAGGCGGTAGGCCTTGATGAGCGCGGGCAGTTCGCCCTCGCCGGCCTCGTCGCGCATGAAGCGGTAGATGTTGTAGAACATCGACGAGTGGATGTTGGCCAGCCAGGTCATGTACCAGTCGGTGGAGAACGGCAGCAGGCCCTTGGGCGGCGAGACGCCCTTGAGTTCCTTGTACAGGCGGATCAGGCGTTCGCGGCTGAGCGCGACCACGGCCTCCAGGAACTGCAGGCGCGCACCCAGGCCGATGAGCTCGACCGCGAGCTGCACCTGCCGCACCTCGCCCAGGATGCTCTTGGCAGTCATGCGCTGGCCGAACCTGCTTTGCGCATCTGCGGCTGGGCTTGGGCCTGTGCCTGGCGCGCGCTCATCAGGATCGACATGTGGGCCTGCTGCAGCGCAGGCTCCTTGCCCTCGCCGACCACCGCGAACATGGGCCGGTCGTCCAGGCGGAAGCTGCACAGCAGGAAGTTGGACGCGGCCAGCTTCACGATCTGGCTGAGCGACATGTTCATGAGCAGATCGGCCAGTTCGCGCCCCACGCCGAGGCGGAACATGGCTTCCGCCCGGTCCCGCTTCACGAGCTTCTGCGCGAGCAGCATGTAGGCCAGATTGATCTCGCCGATTTCCTTCGAAATCACGCCGCCTGCGTTGACATTGCAATTTTCCACGTCTACTTCCATTTCCGATTCCATGTCGACTCCGCACGTCCATCCAACATGTATACATTATATACACACTTATTTACACTTCGAAGACAAAGTAGACCAAAAAGTAAAAGGGTTTTGACGCGGTTTCCGACGGAAGGCTTCAGGCCTCCCTCTGGGGAAGCGGTTTCAGTCCTGGCACCGGCGCGCGGTCACGGAGCGCAAGCAATTGTTACGGTCGTGCGTATTCCGGCAATTGGCAATCCCCTCGCCAATTGAATTTATAAAGACTATCGAACACCGACGAGCGTTAATCGGCGGCTTTATTCATTGTCTTTCAATAGGTCAATGACTTTCCATAGAACAACCGCCGATCAAGGCGCCGCCGCCTCGGCGCCGCCTTCCAGCCGGTGAATCCAGGCCATCACTTCCGCGACCGCCTGGTACAGCTGCGGCGGGATCTGGCGGTCGAGGTCGATCTGCATCAACAGCTTCACGAGGTCGGCCGACGCATGCACATACAGCCCGTGCGCGCGCGCCTCGCGCAGGATCGATTCGGCGACCACGCCGTAGCCCTTGGCGACGACGACGGGGGCCTTGCGCGTGTCCGCATGCGAGAGCACGACGGCGCTGTGGCGGTTGCGAAGGTCATCGGTCATGCCGGCGCCTTCTCCGTGACCTGCAGCTGCTGCAGTTGAAGCCCGACAGCCTCGAAGCGCTGCGCGAGCCGGCCGGCGTCGCCGCGCAGGCGGGCCACGGTGGCGTGCTCGCGCGCCTGCAGCTGCGCCTGCACGGTCGGGCCGCTGAGGCTCAGGCGCAGGTCGACTTCGCCCAGGCGCGGCAGCACGAGCGACACGGTGGTCGACCAGCGGCGTGCGGCTTCTTCCTCGGCGGGTTCGCCTTCGCGTGCGCCGGACCCGGCGGGCTCTTCCTCGATGGTCCACGCCATCGGCACCTCGGGCCAGGCGTGGCCGCTCCAGCGGAAGGCGGCGCTGGCCAGCAGGTCGAGCTGCTGGTGCACGACGGTGACGGCTTGCGGATGGATCACTTCGGCGCTGCGCGGGGTCGGCGGGCTCGCGACGTCGACTGCAGCACGCGCGTGTTCTGCGATGCGGGGTGCAGGCATTTCCGGCGCGGCATCGGAGAGGCCGTAGGCCGCCTGCACGCGCGCCGCATCCGGTGCGGGCGCGGCGGTGGTCTCGCTGCGTGCGGCCCCACGCGCTGCTTGCGCAATGTCGGCTTCCGGCGCGTCGACCTGCGGGGCCTGCGCCTGCGCATTCGGCGCGGGCGGCGTTGCAGCATCGACCGCAGCCAGCGCCGTCGCCGCAGCCACCACGCCCTGCCCCGCTGCCGCCGTTGTCGTCGTCATCGCCACCATCACCGGACTCGCCCAGCGCGCCTGCGGCTCCCGCCCCATCTGCGCGAGCGTGCGCGTGCCGGCCGCGAACTCGGCCAGGTGCGATTCGTAGAAGAGACCGCTGTCCGCCACCGTCTGCGCCAGCGTGCCCGCGAGTGCCGCGGTGTTCGTTCCCTGGCGCGCGACGGGCAGCAGCAACGGCGCCTCGCCCCGCACCGGCCCCGGCGCGGCCTGCAGGTCGGCCAGCACCGCGCCGATCACGCGCGCGGCCAGCGACAGGCGGGTGTCGATCGAAGGCGGCGCACCACCGGCAGGCGGCGCAGCCACCTCGCCACCGGACGCGCCCGAGGGCACCAGCCGGTCCAGCGCCGCGCGCGACGGCAGGCGCACGTCGTTCGCCGTCTTCGGCACGGCCACCGCCGCACCGGGCGCACCGACCGTGGTCTCCGGCCGCAGGCCGAGCAGGTCGAGCGGCGGCGTCAGGCGCGCGGCCCTCAGTGCATCGATCAGTCCGGTGAGTCCCAGCATGGCCACGGTGGTGTCGTCCTGTCGGTTCGCGTCAGTGCGCGAGGCCGTAGGCCTTGCCCAGGTTCTTCTGGTGGTTGAGCGAATCCATGCGGCGGATCAGGTCGTCGAGTTGCGGCTTGATGAGCCCCGACAACTCGGCCTGCTCGGTGCAGATGCGCTCGAGCAGGCGCAGCACGAGGTCGCGCTGCGCGGGCTCCAGCGACGCCAACGGCTGGATCGCCTTCAGGCGCTCGACCGATGCCGAGCACCGGGCCTCCAGCTCGGGCAGCTGCCCCCATTCCTTGGCACGGGCCAGCGCCAGCATCGTCGAGATGCACGCGGCCAGTTGCTCGTAGCAATGGACGATCTCGCTGCGCACGGCCATCTGTTCCTGCCCCCAGGTCACGCTCTGCATCATCAGTTGGAAGGCCTGTCGTCGATCTCGCGCCAGGCGGACGCCAGGTGGTCGAGCAGGCGGTCGGCCTCGTCCAGCGCCTGCACGTCGTTGCGCAGGTTGGCCAGCAGCAGGCGCTGCACCACGTAGTCGTACAGCGACGAGAGGTTGCCGACGATGTCGCCGCCGGCCTCGCCGGCCGCCTCGGCATCGAGGCTGGCCTTCAGGCCGTTGTCGACGATGTTGATGGCCTTCGAAATCGCCTGCCCCTTGGCGCCGATGTCGCCGGCCGTCATGTGCAGGCGCGCCGCGCCGATGGCGGTCTTCGCGCCGTCGAACAGCATGTGGATCAGTTGCAGCGGCGACGCGCTCATGGCGCGCGTCTCCACGCCGACGCGCGCGTAGACGCCGGCACCGGTGCGGGAGTGGTGAGAGCTGTACATGTCGCTTCCTGTCCTCAGCCCTTGTTGGCGTTCATCGCGTCGAACTGCTGCGCGAGGTATTTCAGCGTGCCGTTCATCTTGTTCATCGCCACGTCCAGCTGCACGAACTGCTTGCGATAGCGCTCCACCGTCGCGTCCGCGCGCTCCTTCATCGCGGTGTACTGGGTGTCCAGCTGCTTGAGCGAACTCGTCACGCCGTCGGTGGCGACCTTGAGCGCGCCCTTGGTGCCGGTGAGGTCGTCGACCAGCGCCGTCAGCTGCTTGCCGTAGCCGGCGGTGCTGCCGGTGCCGCTGGAGAACAGCTTCGCCACGCCCTCCAGGTTGGTGTCGATGGCCTTGTCGAGCTTGTCGTTGTCGATCGCCAGCGTGCCGTCCTTCTGGAACGAGATGCCGATGGACGTGAGCACTTTCAGGTCGTTCGGGCCGCCCACCTGCGGTGCGACCAGCGCCTGGCGGATGCGCGTCTGCAGGTTGCGCAAGGTCGAGTCGCCCACCAGCGGCGCGGCGGCCTTGGCGTCGGTGTCGAAGGCCGTGAGCGACTTCGCGGTGCTCTGCAGCGCGTTGTAGGCCTTCACGAAATCGGTGATGGCCGTCTTCACCGACGTCGTGTTGGCCTTCATCACCAGGCTGAGCTTGCCGGTCTGCACCAGCGTGAGCGTGGTGCCCTGGATGGCGTCGGTCACCGAGTTGCTCGTGCTGGTGACGGCGATGTTGTTGACGGTGAGCTTGGCGTTCTGCGCCGCGGCGGTCTGCTTCAGGTTCTGCGTGCCGGCGGGGTCGTTGCCCAGCAGGTTCTGCAGCGCGGCGTCGCCGTCCACCGAGATGCGCATGGCCGAGGCCTCGCCGGTCTGCGTGGAGGTGAGCACCAGCCGGTTGGGCGTGCCGCTGCCGTCGTTCACGATGGTGGCCGACACGCCCGCGTTGGCCGCGTTGATGGCATCGCGGATGCCACCCAGCGTGTTGTTGGTCGCATCGATGGTGATCGGCTTGGCGATGCGCGTGGCGTCCTTGTCGAAGGTGGCGCCGGTGTACTGGCCGGTCGCCGGGTCCAGCGTGCCGCCGGACACCTTGCCGAAGTCGATGGTGATCTTGCCGCTGCCGATCGCGGCGGTGGTGCTGGCCTGGCCCTTCGCGATGACCGACTGCGCCTGCGCGAGCTGCGAGATGTCGATGGCATAGGTGCCGACCGAGCGCGGGTCGGTGCCGCTGGCAGCCAGGATGCCGCTCACGCTCGGCGTGCCGGTGATGGCCTGGAACAGCGCCGGGTCGCCCAGCTTCTTGGCAGCCGCCTGGATGCCGGTGAGCGCGCTTTGCAGCGTGCCGTAGGCCGAGAGCTTGCTGTTGTAGCTGGTCTGCTTGGCCTTCAGGGCCACCAGCGGCTGGTTCTCCGCCGTCTGCAGCTGGGTGAGCAATGCGCCCAGGTCAAGGTTGGCGCCAACGCCGATGCTGCTGATCGATGCCATGTCGGGGGTGTCCTGAAATGCGAATGAAATGAAGAGGTCCGGAGCGGGTCGTGATCAGGCTTGCTGGCTCACCAGCAGCCCGGCCTGCCGGTCCATGACCTTGGCAATGCGAACGACCTCTTCGGTCGGAATCTGGCGAATGACTTCGCCGTTGCTGCGGTCGACCACCTTGACGATGAGCTTGTCGGTGTCGCGGTCGACCTCGAACTGCAGGCTGATCGAGCGGCTCTCGAGCGACGCATTGACGGACTTCACCGCCATCTCGATCTGCACCGGCGTCGCCTCCTCGACCTCGGCCTCGGCCTTGCGCAGTGCGGTGGCCTCGGCGGCGGCCGCAGCGGCGCCACCGGTGCGGCCGGCGAGCAGTTGCTGCAGCCAGGGGCTTTCCACGGCGGAGGCGGCGGGTACGGGCTGGGACATGGTCTGCGTTCTTCTTCTGGAGTTCGTTGTCCTGTGCGGCCTCGCCACGAGCGTGGCCGCACAGGACAACGCAGGCGGCTTCGGGTCGCCCCGAAGGCCTGCGAGCAAAAAACCAAGGCACCGGGCGCCACCCTTGTGAGGGGCGCCCGGCGGTCTCAGCGAATCAACGCAGCAGCGACAGCACGCCTTGCGTGGTCTGGTTCGCCTGGGCCAGCACCGAGGTACCGGCCTGCTGCAGGATCTGCGCGCGCGTCATGTTCGACACTTCCACGGCGTAGTCCGAGTCTTCGATGCGCGAACGCGACGACGACAGGTTGGTGATGGTGGTGCCGAGGTTGGCGATCACCGAGTCGAAACGGTTCTGCACCGCACCCAGCGAGGAGCGCAGCTTGTCGACCTTCGACAGGGCGGCGTCCAGGGCCTTGAGCGGGTCGACCGTCGAGGTCTTGCCGCTGCGGGCGTTCAGCGTGAAGGCACCGGCCTTGGCCGAATCGGCGTAGACCGCATTGCCAGCGCCGTCGGTCACTGCGCCGTTGCTGTGCACGCTGTAGGTCGACACGGTGGTGAGCGAGTTGCCGAGCGAGCCGTCGGCGCCCACGTAGGCGCCAGCAACCGTGCCGCCAGCAGTGATCGTGACACCTGCCACGCCGCCGATGGTCGATGCCAACACGGCGGTACCAGCACCTGCGGCCAGCTTGTCGTTCAGCGCAGCGGCCGAGATTTCGTCGCCGGTCACGTCGAAGTTGGCTGCACCGGCAGTGGCCGTGTAGGTCGTGCCGCCGACCTTGATGGTGCCGCCCGTGCCGGCAGCAGCCGCCATGCTGGTGGTCAGGCTGGTCAGCGTGGCTGCCGTACCCGTACCGCCTGCGTTGTTCTGCGTCAGGTTGCCAGCCGTGTCCACCCACAGCGCGGAGCCGTCGGTCGCCGTGATGGTGCCAGCGCTGTCGATCTTCACGTCCAGCGAGTTGCCGCCGATGGTGACCGTGGCGGTCTTGCTCGCGCCCGCTGCGGGCTGGAGCGAAGCGATCGTGGCGGCGTTCGTGCGGCCCGTTTCACCGAAGGTGAAGGCGGACTTCGCAGCGTTGTAGGTGTAGGTGGAGCCACCGGCGACGACCGAGTCGCCCGCCTTGGCGCCCGCCAGCAGCTGCGAGCGCGTGGCCAGCGTGTTGGTGGCCGTGACGTCGTACTTCTGCGTGCCGTTGACCGGTGCGCCGTTGGCGACAGCGCCAGCCAGCGTCAGGTCGTCCTTGGTGGCGGCCTTGTTCAGCGTGCCCGTGCCGTTCACGTTGAAGCTTTCCAGACCCAGGGTCTTGGCGCTGATTTCCTGCAGGTCGATGTCGATGGTTTCGCCATCGTTCGCGCCGACTTGCACCGTCAGCTTGCCGGCGTTGGCCGACAGGACCTTCACGCCGTTGAACTGGGTCTGCTCCGACACGCGGTTGATTTCGTCCAGGCGCTGGCCGATTTCCGACTGGATCGAGTCCAGGTCGGTGGCCGAGTTGGTGCCAGTGGCGGCTTGCACCGACAGGTCGCGGATGCGCTGCAGGTTGTTGTTGACTTCGGTCAGCGCGCCTTCGGTGGTCTGCGCGATCGAGATGCCGTCGTTGGCGTTGCGCGCGGCTTGCGTCAGGCCCTTGATGTTGGCGGTGAAGCGGTTGGCGATGGCCTGGCCGGCGGCGTCGTCCTTGGCGCTGTTGATGCGCATGCCGGACGACAGGCGCTCGATGGCCGTGTTCAGGGCCGATTGCGACTTGTTGAGGTTGTTCTGCGTGAGAAGAGAAAGGCTGTTCGTATTGATGACTTGCGCCATGTTCGACTCCTGATTGACAAAAGGTTGTGGACTCCGGCCATCGGCCGTAACGCTGGACCCGCTTCCACGGTGAGACTCAAGCCATCGTTGAAGGGGATATCGGCGGGTGTCCGCAAACCTTTAGGGCCGCAACGAAAAAAGTTCTACGTTGCCGCCCCCTGCCTCGTCATGCCTGCATGCTCATGATTTCCTGATAGGCCGTCACCAGCCGGTTGCGCACCTGCAGCCCGGTCTGGAACGCCACGTTGGCCTTCTGCAGGTCGACCATCACGTCGTTGAGCGCCACGCCGGGCTTGCCCAGCTCGAAGGATTCGGCCTGCGCATAGGCCTGCTGCTGCGCGCCGCTGATGTTGGCGAGCGAGCGCTGCAGCTCGGCCGCGAAGCCGCCCGCGCCGGCCGGCGCAGTCGTCGCGGGCCCCATGCCGCTGGCCAGCGCGGTGGCGCGCATCTGCTGCAGGACGGATTCGATGGCATTGATGGACATGGGGAAAAGTTCACTTCCAGCTGACTTGACACGGAGCGCGCGAGCGCTCCAACCGGCAGGCAGCGTATCAAGGGAAGACCCCCATTCAAACGCGCAACTGAGGGCAAAACCCCCGGCTGTTCGACCGATCGAATTCCACATCGCCTGCTGACAATCGTTCGCGAAACCACAGGCCGCGCACGACGTCGCCGGCCACCGGCATGACATCCCAACACCGAATTCCCTCTCTCACACCGGCGCCGGCCCTGCAGGGCGCAACGGCCCCGGCGAAGGCGCGCCGATGAGCACGGCCGCGCCCACGGGCGGCCTGGCGGCGGGCGCCAACGGCCTGCCCCCGATGCTGGAGCGCATGCGCGCGCAGCCCCGGCTGCCGCTGATCATTGGCGCCGCGGCGCTGGCGACGGTGGCGGCCGCTTTCTTCCTGTGGAGCCGCGGCCCCGACTACAAGGTGCTCTACACCAATGTGTCGGACCGCGACGGCGGCGCGATCATCGCGTCGCTGCAGCAGATGAACGTGCCCTACAAGTTCGCCGAGGGCGGCGGCGCGATCCTGATCGCGGGCGACAAGGTGGCGGAAACGCGCCTGAAGCTCGCGGCGCAGGGCCTGCCCAAGGCCGGCGGCGTGGGCTTCGAACTGATGGACAACCAGAAGTTCGGCACCAGCCAGTTCGCCGAGCAGGTCAACTACCAGCGCGGGCTCGAAGGCGAGCTGGCGCGCTCCATCGAATCGATCGGCAGCATCGAGGCCGCGCGCGTGCACCTGGCGCTGCCCAAGCCGTCGCTGTTCGTGCGCGACCAGAAGAAGCCTTCGGCCTCGGTGGTGCTCACGCTGATGCGCGGGCGCAGCATCGACGAAGGCCAGGTGAGCGCCATCGTGCACATGGTGTCCGCCAGCGTGCCCGACCTGGACGCCAAGAACGTCACGGTGGTCGACCAGCGCGGCAACCTGCTGTCGTCGGCGCGCGGCACCAGCCAGGGGCTGGACGTGAGCCAGCTCAAGTACGCGCAGGAGATCGAGCAGGGCTACGTGCGCCGCATCGAAGCCATTCTTCAGCCGCTGGTGGGCGCGAGCAACGTGCGCGCGCAGGTCGCGGCCGAGATCGACTTCTCGGTGGTGGAACACACCGACGAGAAGTACAGGCCCAACCAGGACCCGGCACAGGCCGCGATCCGCAGCCAGCAGTCCAGCGAATCGGCGCAGCACAACGGCGCGCCGCCCGGTGGCGTGCCGGGTGCGCTGTCGAACCAGCCGCCGGTGAACCCGACGGCGCCGATCACCGCGCCCAAGCCACCGAACGCACCGGGTGCACAGAACACGCCCGCCGCACCCGCTGCTGCACCGGCCGGTCCGAGCAACACGCGCAAGGACGTCACGACCAACTACGAGCTCGACCGCACCATCCGCCACGTGCAGCAGGCTGCCGGCGGCGTGAAGCGCCTGTCGGTCGCCGTGGTGGTGAACCACCGCGACACGGTCGATGCCGCGGGCAAGACCAGCGCCCGCGCGCTCGCGCCGGCCGAGCTGGAACAGATCCGCAACCTCGCCAAGGAAGCGATGGGCTTCAGCCAGGAACGCGGCGACTCGCTCAACGTGGTCAACAGCGCCTTCGCCCGCGACGGCGACAGCGAGGCCGGCCCCGCGCTCGACGTGCCCTTCTGGCGCGACCGCGACACCCTCGCGTTCGGCAAGACGCTGGTCCCCTACCTGCTCATCGGCCTGCTCGCGCTGTTCGCCTGGTTCGCCGTGGGGCGTCCGCTGATGCGCCGGCACCTGGCCGCGCCGCCGCCCGCGCCGCCCGTGACCGATGCAAGCGCCGTGGCCCCCACCGGCACGGCCCCGGCCGAGCCCGAAGAAACCCTGCAGCAGCGCGAGTCCGCACGCCAGAAGGCCGACATGGACTACGCCCAGCAGACCGCCGACAAGGACCCCAAGCTCGTGGCCGCCCTGATCCAGCACTGGATGCACTCCGATGACTAGCAGCGAAGCAGGCACCCGCAAGAGCGCCATCCTGCTCATGGCGCTGGGCGAAGACCGCGCCGCCGCCGCGCTGCACCTGCTGCCCACCTCCGAGGTGCAGGCGCTGGGCCTGGCCATGTCCAAGCTGAGCGCGGTCTCGCGCGACGAGCTGGCCTCGGTGCTGGCCGAGTTCCGCCAGGAGACCGAGCAGCTGTCGGCGCTGCACCTGGGCTCCACCAGCTACATCCGCGCCGTGCTCAAGAAGGCGCTGGGCGACGACCGCGCGAGCAACCTGCTGGAAGACATCCTGCAGCCCGACGAGCCGCACGGCGGCATCGAGCGCCTGAACGAACTCGAGGCCGGCGAGGTGGCCGAGCTCATCCGCGACGAGCACCCGCAGATCCTTGCGACGCTCTTGGTGCACCTGGACCGCATGAAGGCCTCGGAAGTGCTCGAGAAGCTGCCCGCGCGCCTGCGCCACGACGTGATCATGCGCGTGGCCACCTTCGGCGGCGTGCAGCCGTCGGCGCTGAACGAGCTGACCGAGGTGCTGACCGAGATGCTCGCGGGCCAGGGCCTGCGCCGCAGCCGCCTCGGCGGCGTGCGCACCGCGGCCGAGATCGTCAACCTGATGAGCACCACGGTGGAAGAAGAAGCCATTGCCCATGTGCGCGAACAGGACGAGGCGCTGGCCCAGCGCATCGTCGACGAGATGTTCGTGTTCGAGAACCTGCTGGGCCTGGAAGACCGCAGCATCCAGCGCCTGCTCAAGGACATCGAGAGCGACTCGCTCATCATCGCGCTCAAGGGCGCGCCGCTGGAGCTGCGCGACAAGTTCCTCAGCAACATGTCGCAGCGCGCGGCCGAGACGCTGCGCGAGGACATGGAGCTGCGCGGTCCCGTGCGCGTGTCGCAGGTCGAGACCGAACAGAAGGCCATCCTGCAGGTCGCCCGCCGTCTGGCGGACGCCGGCGAGATCGTGATCGCGGCGCCTGGCACCGATGACTTCGTCTGACCCCGGCGCCTTCGGCGCCTCCAACAGTTCGCGCGAGCGCCTCGCCGCCATCCACGCGGCCGCGCGCCAGGCCGGCGCCGGCACCCCGGCGCTGTCGGCGTGGGAGCGCTGGGAGATGGGCACGCTCGATGGCAAGGCGCCGTCGGGCACGGCCCTCTCGCGTCAAACCGTGCAGCGCCCTTCCCCGCCTGCTGCACCTCCCGCTCCCAAGGTCGACCTCGCCGAGCTGGCCCGCATCCGCAAGGAAGCGCGCGCCGCGGGCGAAGCCGAGGGCCGCGCCGCCGGGCTGGCCGAAGGCCGCCAGGTCGGCCACACCGAAGGCCTGGCCACCGGCCTCGCCGCCGCCAGCGTGCACGCCGAACGCCTGCGTGCGCTGGCCCGCTCGCTGCCCGAAGCGCTGCGCGGCGCCGAGGCCGAACTGGCCGAGACCGTGCTCGCGCTCGCGCTCGACGTGGCGCGCCAGGTGGTGCACCGCACCTACCAGGCCGAGCCCGAGTGGGTGCTGCCGCTGGTGCGCGACCTGCTGCACGCCGAACCCGCGCTGCGCGGCGAACCGCGCCTGCTGCTGCATCCCGACGACCTGGCGCTGGTGAAGAACAGCCTGAGCAACGAGATCGAAGCGGCCGGCTGGCAGTTGCGTGCCGACGACAGCCTGGCGCGCGGCGGCTGCCGCGTGCAGTCGGCCACCGGCGAGCTGGACGCCAGCCTGGCCACGCGCTGGGAGCGTGTGGGTGCGGCGCTGCGTGGCGACACTTCTTGAGCCGATGCAGACGACGGCCACCAACCCTCATCTGACCAGCGTGCGCGCCGTGCTGGAACAGGCGCGCGCCGACGTCGCCCGCAGCACGACCACCACCGCCTCGGGCCGTCTCACGCGCGCCGTCGGTCTCGTGCTCGAAGCCGTGGGCCTGCAGCTGCCCGTGGGCAGCGACTGCCTGATCGAACTGCCGCCCGGCCACCCGCAGCGCCATGCCGAAGCCGAAGTGGTGGGCTTCGCGGGCGACCGCCTCTTCCTCATGTCGCAGACCGAAGTGGCGGGCCTGTTGCCCGGCGCGCGCGTGTTCGCACGGCCCGGCCTGCGCGAGCCCGGTGCGACCGGCGACGCCCACACCAAGCGCCTGCCCGTGGGCGAAGGCATGCTCGGCCGCGTCGTCGATGCGGCCGGCCGCCCGCTCGACGGGCTGGGCCCGCTCGACGTGGCGCGCCAGGTGCCGCTGGCGGCGCCGCCGATCAACCCGCTGTCGCGCGCGGCCATCGACTCGGTGCTCGACGTGGGCGTGCGCGCCATCAACGCGATGCTCACCGTCGGTCGCGGCCAGCGCATGGGCCTGTTTGCCGGCTCGGGCGTGGGCAAGAGCGTGCTGCTGGGCATGATGGCCCGCTACACCAGCGCCGAGGTGATCGTGGTCGGCCTCATCGGCGAACGCGGTCGCGAGGTGAAGGACTTCATCGAGAACACGCTGGGCGAGGAAGGCCTGGCGCGCGCCGTGGTGGTGGCCGCGCCGGCCGACAACTCGCCGCTGCTGCGCCTGCAGGGCGCGGCCTACGCCACCTGCCTGGCCGAGTACTTTCGCGACCAGGGCAAGGACGTGCTGCTCATCATGGATTCGCTCACGCGCTATGCGATGGCGCAGCGCGAGATCGCGCTGGCCGTGGGCGAGCCGCCCGCCACCAAGGGCTACCCGCCCTCGGTGTTCGCGCGGCTGCCTGCGCTGGTCGAACGTGCCGGCAACGGCGCGCGCGACGCGCAGGGGCGCGGCGGCTCGATCACGGCCTTCTACACCGTGCTGTCGGAAGGCGACGACCAGCAGGACCCGATCGCCGATTCGGCGCGCGCGATCCTGGACGGCCACGTCGTGCTCTCGCGCACGCTGGCCGAGGCCGGGCACTACCCGGCCATCGACATCGAGGCCTCGATCAGCCGCGCGATGACGTCGTTGATTGCGCCCGCGCAGTTCGACACCGTGCGCCGCTTCAAGCAGATGCTGTCGCGCTACCAGCGCAACCGCGACCTGATCAGCGTCGGTGCCTACGCGCCGGGGCACGACCTGCAGCTGGACCAGGCGATCGCGATGTACCCGCGCATCGAGGCCTTCCTGCAGCAGTCGATGCACGAACGCACCGGCTACGAGGAGGCCATCGCCCACATGGACAGCCTGTTCACGAACACACCTTCCCCAGGACGCCCATGAGCAGCAGCAAGCTCCCCCTCGGCATGCTCATCGACCTGGCGCAGAGCCAGACCGACGACGCCGCGCGCCGCCTGGGCGCACTGCAAAGCGCGCACCTGAGCGCGCAGCAGAAGCTCGAGCTGCTGCTGCAGTACCGCCAGGACTACCACGCGCAGCTGGACACGCTGATGCGCGGCGGCCTGCCGTCGTCGCAGTGGCGCAACTACCGCAACTTCCTCGGCACGCTCGACCACGCGATCGCGCAGCAGCGCGCCATCGCCGAGCGGGCCGGCCACCAGCTCGACCGGGGCCGCACCGACTGGCAGCGCGAGAAGCGCCGCCTCAGCTCCTTCGACACGCTGGCCGATCGCGTGCGTGCGCAGGAGCTGATGGCGCAGGCCAAGCGCGAACAGCGCGACAGCGACGAACGTGCCGCCCGCCAGTTCTTCGACCGCGCCTCGCACCCCACCCACTGAATCTCCCCCAGGAACCGACATGCCTCCCATGATCCCGCCGACCGTCACGCCTGCCGCCACCTCGCCGGTGGCGCAGGGCGGCGCACGTGGCCGCAGTGCCGACGAAGCGCAGGGCCGCGCGTTCGGTGCCGCGCTCGAACGTTCGCGTGCGAGCCAGGCCGAGAAGGCGTCGGATGCCGACACCGTGGTGGCGGATGCCAAGCCGCTGCGCAAGGCGGACCTTGCGGAAGAGATACGGGATGCGCAGCCTGCGGAGCCGGACCTTGCTTTCCTCGCAGCAGCCGTCACGCCGCAACAGGCATTGGTGCTCGCGGGAGGTGCGGCCACGCAGGGCAGCGGTACGCCAGAAACTTCACTTGCGCCGGTCACGCCTGACGCACAAGCCGGCCTGCCTGCAGGCACGGTCCGAGTGAGCAGCGATGTCGCCGCCACGCCCGCGCCCGCGCCCGCCATCGCCACCGAAGACGCTTCCGCGCCCACCGCCACTGCCGCCGCACAAAGCGCGACGCCCGAAGCCGACAGCGCAGCACCGCCTTCGCTGTACGAGATCGTGCGCGCCGCCGTGGCCGCGCAGCCGGTGGCTGTCGATGGCAAGAAGCCAGCGGCCGCACCTGCAGGCCCGCCCGTCGGCACCGCCGCACCGGGCCGCGCGGGTGCACCGCGCACCGTGAGCGCCACCACCACCGAACAGCTCGCAGCCGCAGCGCAGGCCCAGCCCGCCGGCGACGCGAAGCCCGCGTCAGCGGAAGCCGCCCCCGTCGCCGCAGTGTCGGCCGGCACCTCGGGCGAGGACGGAGCGGCGCCATCCACCACGCCGTTTGCGCTGCAACAGCCCACGACCGTCTCCTCCGAACGCACGACCGAAAGCCCCGCCGCACGCCCCGCCATGCACACGCTCGCCCCCGAAGTCGGCAGCGAGAAATGGGCGCCCGCACTCGGCCAGCAACTCGCGCGCATGAGCCTCGGCGGCACGCACACGGCCGAGCTGAACCTCAACCCCGCCGGCCTCGGCCCGCTGAAGGTCACGCTGTCGGTCGGCGAGCACCAGGCGCAGGCCGCGTTCGTGTCGGCGCACGAGAGCGTGCGCAAGGCCGTCGAAGCCGCGCTGCCGCAGCTGCGCACCAGCCTGTCGGAGCAAGGCATCACGCTGGGCCAGACCTCGGTCGGCGCGGACACGCGCGCACCGTTCGGGCAGGACGCCGCGTTCGCGCAGCAACAGCAGCAGCAACACCAGCGACAGGGCGCATGGCGACCACAGGGCACTTCCGCTGCCACCGACATCGCCCGCACGGCAACGACAGCACCCCGCCCCGTTGCCACCCCACGCACGGGCCCGGGCGTCGACACCTTCGCCTGAAACCGCCCCGCCCGCCTCTCCCAATGAACGGATGTGAAGCGCCTTTGTGCGCTTGTTCGGCCGTTCGCCGGCGGGCGACTTCGCAAAGAATAGATCGGACCCGTCCACCGTTTCACCATGGCTACCTCTTCTCCCGCCGCCACCGCGGCTGCGTCGGTCGCGACCGACCCGCCGGCCTCGCGCCGCACCTCGAAACTGCTGATCGGGCTCGTGGCCGCTCTCGGCCTGGCCGTGGCCGGCGCGGCGGCGTACGTCTTCGTGCTGCCCCGCTTCACCGAGCACGCCGCCGCCGAGACGGCCAAGGCGCCGGTGCCCGAGAAACCCATCTTCCTGCTGCTGGAGCCGCTGACCGTCAACCTGCAATCGGAAGGCCGCTCGCGCTTCCTGCAGATCGGCATGGCGCTGAAGGTGCGCGACGAGCAGGCCAAGGCGCAGATCGTGGAGTTCATGCCCGAGCTGCGCAGCCGCCTGCTGGTGCTGCTGTCGAACCGCCCGCCCGAATCGCTGGTCACCTCGGAAGACAAGGCCCGGCTGGCCACGGAGATCCACGGCGCGCTGAACGCACCGCTGGCCGAGGGCCTGCCCGAGCTGGGCATTGCGAGTGTGTCCTTCAACTCCTTCGTCGTGCAGTGACGACGATGCCCGTTTGCGGACCCGCGATCCATGGCGTATGAACAGGTGCTCTCCCAGGACGAGGTCGATGCGCTGCTGCAGGGCGTCACCGGCGGCGACCTCGACCAGGCCGCCGCACCCGCGCCGCCGCCCGACGGCCTGCCGGCCTACGACCTCGGCGCGCCCGACCGCGTGGTGCGCAACCGCATGCACACGCTGGAGGTCATCAACGACCGCTTTGCGCGCGGCCTGCGCAGCGCGCTGCTGAACTTCATGCGCCGCAGCCCCGACATCTCGGTCGGGCCGGTGCAGATCCAGCAGTTCGGCGAGTTCGTGCGGCATCTGCCGGTGCCCGCGAACATCAACATGGTCCACATGAAGCCGCTGCGCGGCACCGCCCTCTTCGTGTTCGACCCGAAGCTGGTGTTCCTCGTGGTGGACAACCTGTTCGGCAGCGACGGGCGCTACCACGTGCGCGTGGAAGGGCGCGACTTCACGCGCACCGAGCAGCGCATCATCAAGCGCCTGCTCGACCTGTCGCTGCAGTGCTACGGCGATGCGTGGCAGCCGGTGTTTCCGCTGGCCTTCGACTACGTGCGCGCCGAGATGCACGGCAAGCTCGCCAACATCGTGGCGCCCAACGAGGTGGTGATCAACACCACGCTGCAGATCGAGTTCGGCCCCATCGGCGGCTTCCTGCATGTGTGCCTGCCCTACTCGATGATCGAGCCGATCCGCGACCTGCTGTCCAACCCGATCCAGGACGAGGTCGAGGTCGACAAGCGCTGGGTCACGCAGATGTCGCGCCAGATGCAGGCCGCCGACGTCGAGCTCACCGCCGACTTCGTGACCATGCCCTCGACGCTGGGCGAGGTGATGAAGCTGCGCGTGGGCGACGTGATTCCCATCGAGCTGCCGGCGACGGTGGTCGCCAAGGTCGGCGGCGTGCCCGTGATGGCCTGCGGCTACGGCACCTCCAACGAGCGCTACGCCCTGCGCGTGCAACACATGATCTCCCACCAAGACAGCGATTCGAAGAACGACCATGACTGACAACACCTCTGCCGCCAGCGACGCGGACGACTGGGCCAGCGCACTGGCCGAGCAGACCGCGGCCAGTGCGCCCGCGCCCGACCCGGCCGTGGCCCCCGCAACGGCGCAGGTCTTCCAGCAGATCCAGGATGCACCGGCTGCATCGGCCGCCACGCCCGTGGACATCGCGCGCGTGCTCGACGTGCCCGTGCAGCTCACCGCCGAGATCGGCCGCACGCGCATCACCATCAAGAACCTGCTGCAGCTGTCGCAGGGCTCGGTGGTCGAGCTCGACGGCCTGGCCGGCCAGCCGCTGGACGTGCTGATCAACGGCTACCTCATTGCGCAGGGCGAGGTGGTGGTGGTGAACGAGAAGTACGGCATCCGCCTGACCGACATCGTCACGCCCTCCGAGCGCATGCAGAAGCTCGCGCGCGCATGAACCTGGCGCGGGTGTCTTCGCTGCTTGCGCGGAGCACCGCGCTGCTCGCATTGGGCTTTCATGCGGCGCATGCGGCCTTGCCCACCGTGCCCGCGCCGGTGCGCGAAGCCGCGCCTCCCGCTGCGGTCGGCGGCGCGGGCTTGCTGCAGGCGGGCTTCGGCATGGCGGCAGTCGTCGGCCTGATCTTCCTGTGCGCGTGGCTGGCGCGGCGCTTCGGCCTGCAGCGGCTGGGCGGCGGCCAGGTGGTGAAGGTGGTGTCCACCGCCATGGTCGGCCCGCGCGAGCGCGTGGTCGTGGTGGACGTGGCCGGCCAGTGGCTGGTGCTGGGCGTCACCAGCAGCCAGGTCCGCACACTGCACACGCTGCCGGCGCAGGCCACGCCTGCGGCAGTCACACCCCTGTCGCCACAGAACCCGGTGGGCCTGTTCGCCCAGAAGCTGCGCGATTCGCTCGCGGGCAAGGCACGCTCCACGCCATGACACGCCCCGCCCTGCACCGCGGCCTGCGCACCGCCTTGCTGCTGCTCGCCGCCACGCTGCCCACCGCCGCGTGGACGCAGGGGCTGCCCGGCCTCACGAGCACGCCGGGCCCCGGCGGCAGCCAGACCTGGTCGCTGAGCGTGCAGACGCTGGTGCTGCTCACCTCGCTCACCTTCCTGCCCGCGCTGCTGCTGTCGATGACCAGCTTCACGCGCATCCTCATCGTGCTGGGCCTGCTGCGCACCGCCATCGGCACGCAGACCTCGCCGCCCAACCAGATCCTGGTGGGGTTGTCGCTGTTCCTCACCTTCTTCGTGATGTCGCCGGTGTTCGACAAGGCCTACACCGAGGCCTACGTGCCCTTCTCGGAAAGCAAGCTCAGCGCCGAAAAAGCGCTGGAGCGCGGCATCGCACCCTTCAAGACCTTCATGCTCAAGCAGACGCGCGAGACCGACCTGGCGCTGTTCGCGCGGCTCGCCAAGGCGCCCGAGATGCAGGGGCCCGAAGACGTGCCGCTGCGCATCCTGCTGCCGGCCTTCGTGATCAGTGAGCTGAAGACGGCGTTCCAGATCGGCTTCACCATCTTCATTCCCTTTCTCATCATCGACCTCGTGGTGGCGAGCGTGCTGATGTCGATGGGCATGATGATGGTGCCGCCCGCGTCCATCGCGCTGCCCTTCAAGCTGATGCTGTTCGTGCTGGCCGACGGCTGGCAGCTGCTGATCGGTGCGCTCTCTCAGAGCTTCTACTTATGACGCCCGAATCCGTCATGACCATGGGCCACCGGGCCATGGAAATCTCGCTGCTGCTGGGTGCGCCGCTGCTGCTGGTGGCGCTGGTGATCGGCCTGGTGGTCAGCATCTTCCAGGCGGCCACGCAGATCAACGAGGCCACGCTGTCCTTCATTCCCAAGCTGCTCGCGGTGTTCGCGACGCTGGTCATCGCCGGGCCGTGGATGCTCGACCGCATGCTCGACTACATGCGCGCCCTGTTCGCCAGCATCCCGCAGATGCTGGCGTGACGCCCTCGGTTTTCTCCGTCACCTCGGGCCAGCTCGAGGCCTGGCTGGTGGCCTTTCTCTGGCCCTTCGTGCGCATGCTGGCCATGGTCTCCACGGCGCCGGTGTTCGGCGAGCCCTGGGCGACGCGCCAGGTGAAGGTGGGCATCGCCGCCGTGCTCACGTTGGTGATCTCGCCCACGCTCGGGCCGCTGCCGGCGGTGCCCGTGGTGTCGGCGGGCGGCCTCTGGATCATCGTGCAGCAGGTGCTGATCGGCGCCGCCATGGGCTTCTCGATGCGCCTCATCTTCACGGCCGTGCTGGCCGCGGGCGAGTACATCGGCCTGCAGATGGGCCTGTCGTTCGCGTCCTTCTTCGACCCCATGAGCCACGGCAGCACGATGGTGGTGTCGCGGTTGCTGAACATGCTGGCGATGCTGATCTTCATGGCGCTGGACGGCCACCTGCTCATGCTGGAGGCGCTGGCCGCGAGCTTTCACACGCTGCCCATCGCCGATGCGCCGCTGGCGGCCGGCGGCTGGATGTTCCTGGTGCTCGCGGCCGGCGACATCTTCGCGAGCGGCCTGCTGCTGGCGCTGCCGCTGATCACCGCGCTGCTCACGCTCAACCTCGCCATGGGCATCCTGAACCGCGCCTCGCCGCAGTTCAGCATCTTCGCAGTGGGCTTTCCGCTCACGCTGCTGGCGGGGCTGGTGATGCTGCAGCTGCTGATGCCGCACCTGGCGGCGTTCCTGGAGCCGCGGTTTGCGGAGTCGCTCTCGAACATGCTGCGGTTCACGCAGGGGTTGCGGCGCTGAGGGGATGACGCGCCACTCCCACTAAGATGATTCCGGCCGCAACACGGAAGATCGCGCATGTCACACCCCATTTATCTGTCCAGCTCCTCCCTGCCCCGGATGCCGGAAGGCAGCCGCAACGAATGGCGCAGCTTCTTCGGCGACGGCGCCGAGCTGGAGGCCAACGCGTTCTTCCCGCTGTTCTGGCGGGCACTCTTCAGCACCAGCGACATCCGGTACGCGCGCTTCATCGACGAATACGACATCGACGACGAAGCCTCGGCCGTCGACCGCGAGGAATGCATCGAGGATTTCGGCGCCGACGCGACTTACCCCTACCTCGTCATTGACAAGGCCGCAGCGGTTGCGCGGCTGGCGACACGGCGTGAAGCGATCCTCGGCGCCGTCGGAGAACGCTACCGCCCGATCTACGCGTCCTTTGAAGCACTGATTGCGCAGCACTTCGGGGACTACCTCCTGCTGCGCACCTCTGGCCTGCCAGATGCGGCCGACGCCGAGCCATGGCTGCGCGCCGATCTTGGGGACATCGACGGTCTCCACGACGGCAAGGCGCTCGAAAGCCTGATGTCGGATCTTGCGAGACACGATGCGGACCCGGTCTGGACATTGAGCGGCCTCGCATCATCCAGCGATGGCGCCTGGCCCACGCCGGCGTTGCGAGAGCACTTCCCCGACCCGCGACAACGGAAGGCCCGCAGACCGCCGACAACAACACAGCAGATCGACGAACACGATCGCGCGTTCGCGGAACCCAAGGCGCACGCTGCCAAGAGCTGGCTCGACCCCGCCCTGGAATGGCTGGGCGCCTTCGTGGCGGCGGGTGCGGCCTTGGGCGCCTATTACTTCACCCAATCCACCTGGCTGGCCGTGCTGGCATTCTTGTGCGTCGCCGTGGCCTTGGGCTTCGGCATTGCGAGGCTGCGCACCCCGAGACGATGAGCGCGGCCGTGGCCCCGGGCCGTCCACGAGCTCGCTGCCTCTACATCGCGCGAAACAGGTGCCCGAACGCCCGGCTGACCTTGAGCGGTCGCGCCAGGCCCCGCACCGACAGGCTGTAGCGCCCGTTCTCGTCGCGGGTGGCGCTCACGACGCAGTGGGTGTTGACGAGCACGCCGCGATGCACCTGCGTGAAGTCGGTGGCGTCGATCCGCGACACCAGATCGCGCAGGCTCATGCGCACCAGCGCCTCGCCCTGGGCCGTGACGACATTGACGTACTTCTCGGCGGCTTCCAGGCAGATCACCTCCGAGACCGGAATCATCCGCACGGTG
The DNA here is from genome assembly GCF_058787635.1 of Variovorax sp. FW305-3-2-15-B-LB1. Classification (NCBI taxonomy): domain Bacteria; kingdom Pseudomonadati; phylum Pseudomonadota; class Betaproteobacteria; order Burkholderiales; family Comamonadaceae; genus Variovorax; species Variovorax sp. FW305-3-2-15-B-LB1. Next base: position 87,150 of record NZ_JBYSZY010000010.1, read on the forward strand.
TTGCCGACGCCGGCGCGGATGACCTTGATCTTTTCGGGCGCGTCCGCCGGATCGGTGATCGACTGAACGCGCTCCATCAGGGCCGCCATGCCACCGGCCGCCGGTGTCCGCGCGCGCTCGTGCAACCTTTGCTTCAGGCGTTGCACGCAGACCTGCAGGCGTTCGAGCGTCGCCGGCTTGAGCATGTAGTCCATCGCCGCATGCTCGAACGCCGAGATCGCGAAGTTGTCGTACGCGGTGATGAAGACGAAGAGCGGTTCGGCCTGGTCGTCGGGCCACTCGTCAGCGACGGCCTCGGCGACTTCCAGGCCGGTCTTGCCCGGCATCTTGATGTCCAGGAACATCACATCGGGCGCCAGGGTCTGGGCCAGTTCGATCGCCTTCAGGCCATCGTCGGCGACGCCCACGATCTCCAGCTCGGGCCAGGCTTCGTGCAACAGCCGCTGCAGCGTTCTCGACAGCACCGGTTCATCTTCGGCAATCACGCCGCGCCACGCGCTCACGATGGAATCCTCACGACCGCGCGAACGCCGCACGGCGATCGGGCCTGCAGAGACAGGGACGCACGCAAGCCATAGAGGGCCTGGAGGCGGTCACGCACATTTTTCAGTCCGGCCCCGCAGACCTCGTCGCTACCCGAAGCGGGCAGGTGCGGCGACAAGCCCAGACCGGAATCGTCTACCGCGACCTCGATGCCGCCCTCGATCGAACGTGCCAGCACTTCGACGCCACCTGCGCCCAACTTCGGCTCCAGGCCGTGCCTGATGGCGTTCTCGACCAGCGGCTGCAACAGCATCGGCGGGATGGCGATCCGTTCCAGCTCGGCGGGCAGGTCGAGCCGATAGGCCAGCCTGGGCCCCATGCGCAAGGACATGATGTCGAGGTACGACCTCAGCTGGGCGAACTCCGACTGCAGCGTCGTCACCTCGTCGCGTGACGCGGCATGCGTGCTGCGCAGGTAGACGATCAGCTGGTCGATCATGCGCTCGGCCTGTCGGGGGTCCTCGTCGACGAGCGAGCGCAGAGTCGCCAGCGTGTTGAACAGCATGTGGGGCTCGAGTTGCGCGCGCAGCAGCCGCAGTTCCGATTCGGTAGCCAGGCGCTGGGCGTCGGATCGGGCGACCGCCTCCTTGGCAAGCTGGTCACGCGTCGCAGCGACGTAGAGGACGAACATGGCCAGCACCAGGCCGAATGCGAACGCCACCATGTAGTCGCTGCCGTGACCCACGACGCGGCCGATCGGTTCGCCCAATATCAGGAGCGCGACCAGGTGACCGCCGAAGTACCCCGTCGGGATGGCGATCGCGCCGGTCAGAAGCCAACGGGGCAGCGCCTGCATTCGCCGCAGTCGTCCAAAGCGGCCCAGCACCGCGACGCACGCGATGAACACCATGCCGACACATTCGACGAAGACAAACAGGCGCGCCGGCGTTTCGAGTGCAGGAGCGGCCCAGAAGAGCAGCCCGGCCGCGATCGCGCACAGCAGGAACGAACTGGCCGTCAGCCGCGCGGCGCCCAGCCAGCGGGCGGGAATGGGTGAATCAACGCGGATCACGGGTGGCCGTCGGCTGCATGCATCGCGCCACTTTAGAGGTTGGCACGCCATGCCGCCACCGATCCAGAGCCGGTGGGGGCGAGTTTGTCCTCGAGCCGTCGTTTGAGGGGACCGAACGGCGACCGCTCGATACCGTCTCACGACCGTTGGCACCCTCGGTTGGACGTTTGGGCGCCAAACCGGATGCGCGCCTGGCTGCGGCCGCCGACAGTGCGGACCTCACCACCCGGGAGTCCCCATGCAACGATCTTCTTCTCTTTCGCACACGCTGCTTTGCACTGCGGCCGCCGTCTGCGCGGCCCTCGTCACGACGAACGCACAGGCCTTCGACGGCATCGTGGAAAAGCAGGTGTTCAACCTGCCCACCTACACGACCGTGAACGGCCAGGTCATCAAGGGCGTGCGCATCGGCTATGAAACCTATGGCCGTCTGAATGCGGCGCGAGACAACGTGATCCTCATCAATCACTTCATCACCGGCACCTCGCACGCCGCCGGCCGGTATGCGGCGAGCGACGCCGCGCCGGGTTACTGGGACACGATCATCGGCGCCGGCCTGCCGATCGACACCGATCGGTTCTTCGTCATCGCGACCGACGCGTTGGCCAACCCCAATCGCGCATCGGCCACCGTCGTCAGCACCGGCCCCGCCAGCATCGACGCCGCCACCGGCCAGCCGTATGGCCCGCGCTTCCCGGTGCTGGCGGCGCGGGACACGGTGGAAGTGCAGAAGGCCCTGCTCGATGCGTTGGGCATTCGAACCCTCTACGCCGTGGCCGGCGCGTCGGCCGGCGCCTGGATGTCGGTGGAATGGGCCTCGGCCTACCCGGAGCGCGTGCAACGCCTGGTGTCCATCGTGGGTCCTGGCGTCGACAGCCCGGCCTACGCCATCGCCAAGATGAGCTCGTGGGGCGCGGCCGTGCGGCTGGACCCGAACTGGGCCCACGGCGACTACCACGGCAAGGCCGAGCCGCTGGCCGGCATGACGCAGGCCATGCGGCTGGTCACGCTCGACGCACTCAGCTTCGCCTGGGCCGACAAGGCTTTCGGTCAGAAGTGGGCCGACCCGGGCAAGAACCCCGGCGAAGCGGCTGCAAACCAGTTTGCGGTCGATGCCACCCTCGAGAAGATCGGCGAAGCGCGTGCCAAGGGCATGGACGCCAACAGCTGGCTGTACACGCTGAAGGCCTTGCAGTTGCCCAGCGCCAAACCAGAACGCATCAAGGCCAGGTCGCTGTTCGTGGGCATCAGCTCGGACCAGATCTTTCCGCCGCTCCTGTCCAAACGAGCCGTGGAGATCCTCAAGGCGCAGGGCACGCCGGCAGAGTATGTCGAGATGAACAGTCCCAATGGCCACGCCGATGCACTGGGTGCCACCATCGGCCTGGCCGGGCCGGCGATTGCGTCGCTCCTGGCGAAGTAGGCAGGCGGTGAGTGGCCGAACCAGGACCTTGGGTCTGCGGCGTTGTCGGGGGGCGTTCGGTCGGGAAGAGGACGCCGGCTTCTTTCAAATTCCGTCCACCAGTTTTCTGGAATCGCGCGATGGATGCAGGCTTTCTTTTGGAGGCTGAAGGAGCCATTCCTCAGGCAAATTGCGCCAGCCCATGCCCGACGGACCAGTTCTCCCTGGGTGCATCGGCAAGGGTCACGAACACGTCCTCCGGCCGTATCCCCGGACTCTCGGCCAGCAGCTGCGCGATGCGCTGGAACAGCGCCTTCTTCTGCTGCGCGGTGCGCGTGTTGAAAACGGTGATCTCGATGTACAGGAGATCGTCGCTGCGCGCGACGCCAAAGGCGCCTCCATATCGGAAGTTGGCGGCCTCGTGCTCGGTGATCGTCATGAACTGGTCGTCTTGCGGCACGTTCAACGTGTCGCGCAGGGCGCGATAGAGGCTGTCGAAGATCGCCTGCCGGTAGGCCTCGGGCTTTCCCGCGCGCATCGAGATGTGAATGGTGGGCATCGCTACTCCGGTCATCTTGGAACAGCGGATGTTATGTATTCAGATTTGCTATTGATACTTATCTCAATAACAATCTTTTGTCATGACTGATCGCCCGCTGGATCTCGATGCCGTTCAGGCCTTCGTTCGCATCACCGAGCTGGGCAGCTTCACGCGCGCCGCGGAAGTCATGCAGACCACGCAGGCAGGAATCAGCCTGAAACTGAAACGCCTGGAAGACAGGCTGGGCTGCCGGCTCCTGGAACGCACACCGCGGCACGTGGAACTGTCGGCGCGCGGTGCCGCCTTCCTGGGACATGCCCGGGAACTCCTGGCGGTCCACGATCGCACGCTGGCCGCCTTTGCCAGCGCCCGCCAGCGACTGACCATCGGCATCAGCGACCACGTGGCAGGCCCGGAGTTGCCCGCGCTGATCGCCCGCATGAACGCGCAAGACGCGCAGCTGCTGATCGATATCCGGATCGGCTCGTCGGGCGATCTGCTCCAGAGCTACGACCGACGCGAACTCGACACGGTCATCGTCCGGTTGCATGCCGGACGCACGGACGGGAAGCTTCTGACGCAGGAGCGCTTCGGCTGGTTCGCTGCCGCAGGCTGGCAGCATCGCGTGGGCGAGCCCCTGCCGCTGGCCACGATGGCGCAGCCCTGCGGCGTGCGCGCGCTGGCGGAGCAGCTTCTGGACACGGCCGGCATCCCGTGGACCGAGGTGTTCGTGGGGGGCGGCGTCGCGGCCGTGGCGGCGGCGGTGGTGGCCGGACTGGGGGTCGCTGCGTTGGCGCCGCGCATGCTGCCCCTGGGCTGCGTCGACGTGGGGCCGAAGCTGGGTCTGCCCGACCTGCCGCGCCTGCCGGTCCTGCTGCACTCCAGGGTCCGGGAGGCTCGGGCGCACGAGGCCGTGGACGCCCTGTCTGCGGCGTTCAGGAGCGTGGCGAGAAACTGAGCCGACCGCGTCAGGGCGCGCGTTCGTCCACCACGAAGCCCCAGAAATCGTCGTCGCAGTGGATGCAATGGTCCAGGAAGGATTGCATGCCGCTGGCGTGGAACCACACCAGGCCCTGCGCCTCGTCGCACAGCGCATCGGCCTGCGCGTCCAGGCCGAGCGATGGGAGGTGGGCCAGTTCCATGTCGGCCAGAAATTCCTGCGTGTCCAGCTTACCTGCAAAGAGGTCGTGGTCGAGGCTGGCGATCCTGCCCTTGTGCCGGCCGTGCAGCACCTCCACGAACGGGTTGCCCGCAGGGTCGCTGCCGATGTCCAGGAACCAGTCGGCCAGCAGGCTCTCGGCCTGCAGCGTCTCCAAGTCGCAGTGGGGGTCCGAGGCGCCGAAGCTGTTGAGCACGCGGAAGTTGGCATGCGACGCGCTGCTCGCCGTGCCGTCTGGCTGCACATAGGCAGCGATGTCGCCGGCCTGCTCCATCTCGTACAGCGAGAAGCCGTTCTGGGTTCGCAGGAAGGTGGCGTAGGCGTCGGAGAAACCGAGGCGGCGCTGCAGCGCGTCGACCGCTTGTGCGCAGGCCGGTGCGCGGCCGAAGGGATTGGGGAAAAGTACTTTCATGGCGTTCGCTGCAGCCTAACGCGGATCACGGCACACCGGCCCCGCGTCGCTTTCGTGCACCGCCCCTATCGGCCAGGCAGGTTCAGGCCGTAGATCAGCATGTCCTCGAAGACGCCCCGGTGGTTCACGTGCTTCACCAGGCGCCCCTCCGGGAGGAACCCGGCCTTCTGCATGACGCGCTCGGAGCCGATGTTGCGCGGCAGGCAGCTGCAGACGATGCGGCTGATGCCGAGCTCGCTGTGTGCGTAGCGGATCGCGGCGCCGACCGCTTCGGAGCAGATGCCGCTCGACCAATGCGCAAAGGCGACCCAGTAGCCCAGCTCGGCGCGGCGATGCAGTGCGGACATGTGGGCCAGCTGCACCGCGCCCAACAGCTCGCCCGTGTCGGCGCTGGTCACGGCATAGATGACGTCGGTTCCCGCGCGGAACGCGGGAGCGTGCGAGGCGATCCATTCGCTGGCCACGCCATCCGGATACGGGTGGGGCACGTGCGCGGTCGGCTCGGCGACGCGCACATCGCCTGCGATGCGTTGCACGTCATCGGCGTCGTCAGGATCGAACGGGCGCAGGACGAGACGGGAGGTTCGGAGCTGAGGTTGCATGGCGGGGTTCGGGTTCAACGTCGCTTGCGTGGCCAGGGGGCCATTCTGGGCCAGAAGCCGAACCGCGAGAATGCGGGCAACAGACACTTCAGAGGAGCTCGCCTTGACCACCGTCGCCATCACCCCCGCCATCCACGTCAGCAACAGCAAGGGCTTTGTCCTGTTCGGCGGCGTGAACGTCCTCGAGTCGAAAGACATGGCCCTGCGTGCCGCGGAAGAGTACGTGCGGGTCACGCAGAAGCTCGGCATTCCCTATGTCTTCAAGGCGAGCTTCGACAAGGCCAATCGCTCGTCCATCCATTCCTACCGGGGCCCTGGCCTGGAAGAAGGCCTGAAGATCTTCGAGGCCGTCAAGGCGGCGTTCGGCGTGCCGGTCATCACCGACGTGCACGAGCCCTGGCAGGCGAAACCCGTCGCCGAAGTGGTGGACGTTCTGCAGCTGCCCGCGTTTCTCGCGCGCCAGACCGACCTGGTCGTCGCGCTGGCCCAAACCGGCAAGGTCATCAACGTCAAGAAGCCCCAGTTCCTGAGCCCGACGCAGGTGCTCAACATCGTCGAGAAGCTCAAGGAGGCGGGGAATTCTTCCGTCATCCTGTGCGACCGCGGCACCTGCTTCGGCTACGACAACCTGGTGGTGGACATGCTCGGCTTCGGCACCATGAAGAAGGTCACCGGGGACCTGCCGGTCATCTTCGACGTGACGCATTCGCTCCAGCAACGCGAGGCCAACGCCATCGCCTCCGGCGGGCGGCGCGAGCAGGTGGCCGAGCTGGCGCGTGCGGGCCTGGCGGTGGGCCTGGCGGGCCTCTTTCTCGAAGCGCACCCCGACCCGGCGCAGGCCAAGTGCGACGGTCCCAGCGCCCTGCCGCTGGACCAGCTGGAGCCTTTCCTCACGCAGCTGAAGACGTTGGACGACCTGGTGAAGTCGTTCGCGCCCCTTCACATCCGCGCCTGAACAGGACGCTCCCGCAGGGGCCTCTAGCGGCTGTCGAGGCGGGCCTTCATGTAGCAGGCCCGCAGCAGCGCCTGTTCGCGATGGGGATCGTGCAGGCCATTGCCCATCGGCCGGGTCCGGCTCGCCGCCTCCTGCAACGCTCCGGCGTGGTACTCGGCCAGCGACTGGGGCGGGACGGCCAGCGCGCCTGCGGCGTATTCGACCCTGGCTTTTTCCGTCATCCAGCCCTGCACCCGCTCGCGAGACCCTGTGTGCGTGCGGCGGTAGTAGCGGTCGGCCTCCACCTCCGATTGATAGAAGGTGTCGATGGCGGTCCGCAGGGCGTCCGAGCAGCGCGACATCAGCATGTCCACGGAGGGTTCGCTGCGCGAGGATGCTCTCGCCGCGGAAGCGCTGCCCGCCTGAACCGTCGGGCGTTCCGGCGCCGCGGCCTCGTTCGGCATGGCGGCCGAGTCACAGTTCCTCGCGCCCGAATGCCTGCATTCGGAGACGAGCCGCACGTATTCCTGCTGATAGACCTTGCGCGTGGCCGCGCGATCTTCGGGCGTCAGGTTGCCGCAGCTGCGATCGAGGTACTCGATCATCGTGTAGTTGTGGACCCGGTCCGCACTAGGACCCGAGGCCTGCGTGGCGCGTTGCTGCAGCGCCTTGCATTCTTCCGAGGAGGCGCGCGTTCGCTGGGAAGGTGCCGGGTTTCCGGCCTTCGCTTCCTTCTCGGAGAAGCAGTACCCCCGGTAGCCTCGCCCCTCCACGTACCGCCAGCGGCCCGTGCCCCGGTGCTTGGTCGCGCAGGCCCACCAGTGCACGGTGCCGTGCAGGAGGTTGCCCTCCTTCTTGCCAGGGCCCAATGTGCTGAGTCCGCCGTTGGGGCACTGGAAGGCCTCGGAGCTGTCGAAGAAGTGCTTGGTCTGCCGCGGGTTCTCGACGCAGAAGCCGACGTCGACGCTGTAGTTGCACTGGTTGAAAAGCGTGCTGTCCTTGCCGACGACGCAATGGCTGTCGGTGCCGTCGTTCGCGGCCAGGGCGGGCAAGGCCGTGCCCAGCAGGAAGACGCTCAGGGCCAGGGTGCGAACGATCGGCATGCTTTTCTCCTCCAGGATGGCGCCTGAATCTAGCCCGACGATTCGCAAACGAAATACCGCTTTTGTGGGAGGCCACGGGAACCGGTGGCCCGCCTCGCAAAACGCAGGTGGAGAAGCAATCCCACGCCAACGGCAGGCAGCGTGCTTCCTGCCTCGTGTTCATCGCACCCGCGATGTCTCGCTTCTATTCCTCCGGCCTGACGTCCATTCCCAGCGCCTCGGCGATGGTCAAGGCTTGCACGGCGGTGATGACTGCGCCTTGGAGCTGCACGTGCTGCGGTTCGAGTGCGCTCAGGTCACTGCCGCGCAGGTCGCAGCGCGAGAGGTTGGCGCTGTGCAGCCAGGCCCCCGACAGATCGACATCGCGAAGCACGCCGCCGTCGCACCGTGCGCCCGTGAGGTCGACCTCGCGCATCCGTGTGCCGTTGAACGACGCCTTGCGCAAGTCGGCACCCGGAAGGCCGGCAAACGACCAGTCGCCGCCGACCGCCTTCATCACCTCGAACATGCAGCCATCGAACATGCAGCCATCGAACATGCTGCCGATGAACTTGCAATCGATGAAGCTGGCGTCGAAGAACTTGCAGGCGACAAACGTGCAATTGACGAAAGCCGCCTCCGTGTGGACCGACGCATTGAAGCGCGCGCTCCGGAACGTGCAGTCGGTGAACACCGAGCCGGTGTTCCTGGCCTCCGTGAGGTCGAGATCGCTGAACAGGACGGCGGTGTAGGTTTGCCGGTCGATGTCTTTCCCGTACCAGCGCTCTCCAGCCAGCGTGGTCCGGGTCGCAGGTGCCGGTGCCCCATATGCACGTTCGGCCATGGATCGATTCTCCGAGGAAGGTGGGGGTGGTGCGCGGCTGCCAGGCGGACGACCGGCGGCAGCCAGTCGACGCATTCTGCCCGCGTCCATCGCGACGATCGGCTTCCCCCTCCAGTGGCCGGCACGCAGCCGCTGGCCACCCACCCTCACAGGTAGTTGAAAAGCGAAATGCTGTTCAGCTTGGCAAACGTCATCTGCGTTGCCTGCAGCGACGACTGCCGCTGGTAGAACTCGGAAATCGCCGTGTACGGATCGAGGTCCTCGATCGACGACAGGTAGCTTTCTTCCTGCAGCTTGTTCATCGCACCGGCACTGTCGAGCGCCTGCAGCTCGACCTGGCGCGAGCCCACCGACGACAGCACGGTGAGCACGTTGTCGTGCGCGTTCGTGACCTTCACGTTGGCGGTGCTCAAGGCGTTGCGCAGCTGCGCCTGGGCCGCCGCGCCGCCGCCGTTGAGCGGTGCGCGCAGCGCTGTCACCAGCTCGCCCAGGGCCGCGAAGATGTCGGTGCCGGCGTTCTGTGCGGTCGACACGTCGAAGCTGTCGCCGTTGGCCGGCGTGCCGCTGATGGCGATCTGCACGCCGCCGAACGAGATCGGGGTGCCGGCGGTGAACGGGCCGCTCGCGGCCACCACGGGCGGCGTGTCCTTGGTCATCACCGTGTAGTCGGTGCCGGTGAAGCGGATCGTGAAGTCCTTGCCGTAGTTCGGTGCGGTGGCGTCGGTGATGCTCACCGCGCCGAACACGCCCGAGCCGGTGTTGGCGGGTGAGCCCGAGGTCACATAGCCCGCACCGCCCTGCACCGACTGGAAGATGCTGCGGCCGTCGTCCGAGGTCGACATCTGGCGCGCCACGTCGATCTGCATCAGCCGCTCGCCCTGGTCGCCCACGTACTGCACGCCGCCGCCGGCAGCCATCACGAAGGGCGGGCTGCCGCTCTTGTAGCCGGCGAACAGGTACTGGCCGCTGCCGTTGTCGCTGTTGGCCACACCCACGAGCTGCTCCAGGCTGCTCTGGATGGCCGTGGCGAGCGAAGCGCGGTCGGCGTCCGACAGGCCGCCGCCGCCGGCTTGCACGACCAGCGTCTTCACGTGCTGCAGGATCGACGTCACCGAGTCGAGCGCGTTCTCTTCGGTCGACAGCGCCAGCGCCGCGCGTTGGCGGCTGGTGGCGAACTGGGCGCCCTCCGCCAGCGTCTGGCTCACGCCGAGCGCGCGCGCCGCGCCCACCGGGTCGTCGCCGGCCGACAGGAACTTGGAGTTGGTCGCCAGCTGCTGCTGGACCTTGAACAGCTTCTGCTGCTGCAGGCCCATCGACTGCAGGCTCTGTTCGTAGAAGGATTGGGTGCTGATGCGCATCGCGGGTCCTGGAATCTGTGCGGAGGTGAACGACTAGCTGCGGATGCCGAGGATGGCGTCGAACATCGCCGAGGCGGTCTGGATCACCTTGGCGTTGGCCTGGTACATCTGCTGGAACATCAGCAGGTTGCCGGTTTCCTCGTCCTGCACCACGCCGGAAATCGCGCGCTGGCTGGCCTTGATCTGGCCGGTGACGCTGTCCTGCGTGACGGCGGCCACCTTGATCGACATGGCGCGGTTGCCGACGTCGCTCACCAGCTGCGAGTAGGCGCCGTTGAAGGTCGCGGTGCCGTTCGACATCGTGGTCTTGCGCTGCAGCGCGCCCAGCAGCAGCGCGTTGCCGCCGTCGGAGACGCCGCCGGTGTTCTTGCCGATGGTGAAGGTGTCGCCCTGCGCGGGCGCGCCCGTCATGGCCACGGTGATGCCGTCGAAGCTCATCTTCGCGCCGGCCGTGTACGGCACGGGCGTGCCGGCCGGGTAGCTGGTGGCGGTGCCGTCGGCGCGCGTGACGGTCACGGCCGAGCCGGCCGGAAAGCCCGACAGCGTGCCGGTGCCCGCGTTGAAGCTCAGCGTGACGTTGCCGGCCAGCGGCGAGCCCGGGTAGGCCGCATCGACGGTGGCCGCGCCCAGTGCGCCGCTGCCCTTGTTGCCCGCGGTGTTGCCGGTGATCACGGGCGACGCGGCGGCCACCTTGGCCGGGTCGCGCACCAGCACCTCGAGATCGCGCGCGCCGGTGCGCGTGGGCTGCACCAGGAACGAATCGCCCGCCTGCGCCGTGCCGCTCGCGGCCGTGAGGCTCACGCCGTCGAAGCTGATCGGGAAGGTGGTGAAGCTGCCCATCGGCGTCTTGTCCGAGAGCCGCGTGACCGTGTAGGTGAGCGTGCCTCCCACGTCGGTGACGCTCACGTTGTAGTCGCTCGTGGTGAGCTTGGACGCATCGGTCAGCGTGGCGCCAAGCTCGAGGTTGCCGCTGTTGCCGGCGTTGGCGATCGTGCCCGGCACGGCCTGCGAGAAGAAGTTCTGGCCCAGTGCGCCGTTCAGGTCCACGCCCAGCTTGTGCTGCGCGTTCACCGCGTCGGCCACCGACATGGCGAGCCGGCCGATGGCGTTCTGCGTGGGGATCAGCGTGTCCTTGCGAAAGGCCATGAGGCCGCCGAGCACGCCGCCGGTGAAGGCGCTGTCGTCGAGCTCGACGGTGTTGCCGGCAAAGCCCGACAGGGCCACCACCTGGCGCGTGGGGTCGGCCGACGACGTCACCGCCGCCATCTTGGAGGCATGGTCGCCCACCACCAGCGACTGGCCGGTGGCGATGAACACGTTGTACTTGCCGTCGTCCTGCTGCAGCACGCGCACGTCGACCACCTGGCTCAGCTCGCTCACGAGCTGGTCGCGCTGGTCGAGCAGGTCGTTCGGCGCCTGGCCGCCGGCCACCGCGCTCATCTGGCTGATCTGCTGGTTCAGGCTGGCGATCTTGGCGGCGTAGGTGTTGATCTGGCTCACGCTGCCCACGATCTGCTCGTTGACCGAGGTGTTCAGGTCCGACAGGTACTGGTCGGTCGCGCGGAACTTGCTGGCCAGCGACTGCGCCGCGCTGATCATCTGCTGGCGCGCCGCCGGGTCGGCCGGCGTGTTGGCCACGCCCTGCACGCTGGTGAAGAAGCTCTGCATCAGCGGCGCGATGCCCGAGGTCTTGTCGGCCAGCAGCTGGTCGATGCGGTTGACCTGCACGCCGTTGGTGGCCAGCGCGGCCGACTGCGACTGCGCGGTGGCCAGCTGCGCCGTGAGGTAGCGGTCGTAGCTGCGCGACACGGTCGTCACGTTGGCGCCCGAGCCGATGAAGCCCGAGCCGCTGGCAATGCCGCCGGCGGAGGCGATCTGCGCGATCTGGCGGCTGTAGCCGGCCGTGTACACGTTGGCGGTGTTGTGGGCCGTGGTCATCAGCGCGGTGCGGGCGACCGCGAGGCCGCTCAGACCTGTGTAGAACATGCTTCCGGACATAAGGCTTTACCTGTCAAAGGGGTGTGGGGGAGCGGCATCACGCGATGCCTCCCCATGGTTATCGGCAGCGCGCGCCCGAAGTTGAGGGCGCACACATTCATGCCGTCTTTCTCAGAACTCCGACCAGTCGCCCTTGGCATCGCCGGCCATGGCCAGCTGCGGCGTCCCGGTGGGTTCGCGGCGCGTGGGCAGCGCCTTGGCACGCGGCTTGGGCGTCGGCTTCGGCGGCTTGGGAATCGGCGTGATGCGCGTGAAGCTGGCGCGGGTCGTCGCGACCGCGTTCGCGTCGAGCTTGAAGACGCTCACGGCCTGCACGAGGGCGCCGGCCTGCTCCTGCAGCGACTGCGCGGCGGCCGAAGCTTCTTCGACCAGCGCCGCGTTCTGCTGCGTCACCTGGTCCATCTGCGTGATCGCCTGGTTGATCTGCTCGATGCCCGAGGTCTGTTCCTGGCTCGCCGCCGTGATCTCGCCCATGATGTCGGTCACGCGCTTGACGCTGCCCACGATCTCTTCCATCGTGCGGCCGGCTTCTGCGACCTGCTTGCTGCCTTCTTCGACCTTTTCCACCGAGTCGCCGATCAGGGTCTTGATTTCCTTCGCAGCGGCTGCGGAGCGTTGGGCGAGGCTGCGGACTTCTGATGCGACCACCGCAAAGCCACGGCCTTGTTCACCGGCGCGAGCGGCTTCCACCGCCGCATTCAGCGCGAGGATGTTGGTCTGGAACGCGATGCCGTCGATCACGCCGATGATGTCGACGATCTTTTTCGACGAGGCGTTGATCGATCCCATCGTGTCCACGACCTGCGAGACCACGGCGCCGCCCTTCACTGCAACTTCCGAAGCCGACACCGCCAGCTGATTGGCTTGACGCGCGTTGTCCGCGTTCTGCTTCACCGTCGAGGTCAGCTCTTCCATCGATGCCGCCGTCTGCTCCAGCGAACTCGCCTGCTCTTCCGTGCGCGACGACAGGTCCTGGTTGCCCGAAGCGATCTGCCCCGAGGCCGTGGCGATGGTCTCCGTGCCCGTGCGCACTTCACCCACCACCTTCGCGAGATTCGCGTTCATGTCCTTCAGTGCCTGCATCAGCTGGCCCGTCTCGTCGCGGCTGTCCACGCGGATGTTCGCGCTCAGGTCGCCGGCCGCCACCGTCTCGGCCACGCCCACGGCCTTGGCCAGCGGGCGCACGATGCTGCGCGAGATGAAGAAGGCGAACAGGCCGCCCAGCAACACCGTGAGCGCCGTCAGCAGCAGCCGCAGGTTGAAGCTCTTCGCATTCGCCGCGTCGATGGCGTGGCTCATGTCGTCGATGGCGCGGCGCTCGATGGCCAGCAGTTCGAGCACGCGGTTCTCGTAGGCCTTGGCGGCCGGCTGAAACGACAGCTGGTAGGCGCGCACGGTCTCGACCGTGTTGCCGCTGGCCTTGGCGCGGGTCACCTCGTCCTTGGCGGCCTGGTACTTGGCGCGCAGCTCGACGATGGACTTGTAGGTCGCTTTTTCTTCGTCGGTGACCAGCAGCGCCTCGACCTTGGCCATGGTCTCGCTGCCCTTCTTCACGCTCTCGGAGATCACGTCGGCGAACAGCATCGGCAGCGCCTCGTCGGTGGTGCGCGCGATCATCGAGGTGCGCGCGATGGCCGAGTAGGTCAGCACGTACCAGTCGGAAATGAGCCGCTCCTTGGCCAGCGGGCTCTGCATCATGATGCGCGTGGCTTCGGCGTTCTTGTGCGCCGACATCAGCCCCACGGCGCTGGAGATGAGCGTCAGCCCCAGCACGATGGCGAAGGCAAGGGTCAGGCGGGTGCCGATGCGCAGGTTCGAAAAGAATGTCATGGGATGGTCCTCAAACGGTGGCGGCGGCTTCGATGAGGCCCATTTCTTCGCTGGACATCAGCCGGTCGATGTCCACCAGGATCAGCATGCGTTCGTCCAGCGTGCCCAGGCCGATCAGGTAGTCGGTGTCGAGCACCGAGCCCATCTCGGGCGCCGGCTTGATCTGCTCGGCCGTGAGCGTGATCACGTCGGACACGCTATCGACCACCATGCCCACCACACGGCCCGAGATGTTCAGCACGATCACCACCGTGAACTGGTCGTAGGTGGGCGCGCCCAGCTCGAACTTGATGCGCATGTCGATGATCGGCACGATGATGCCGCGCAGGTTGACCACGCCCTTGATGTAGTCCGGCGCGTTCGCGATGCGCGTCACGGCGTCGTAGCCGCGCAGCTCCTGCACCTTCTGGATGTCGATGCCGTATTCCTCGTCGCCGAGCTTGAAGGTCACGACCTCCAGGCGGTTGGCCACGGCGGACGCGGACGGGGCCGCGCCGTTCGATCGCGGCGATGTGTCTCTGGTGTTGTTCAACATGTGTTCTTCTCCTCGTTCAATACGCATCCCGGGCGCCGGCACCCTCGCCCGCCCCGGTCCTGAATACCCCTGCGGCCCTGACCAGGCCCTCCGCCTGTTCCTGCAGCGACTGCGCCGTGGCCGACGCTTCCTCGACCAGCGCGGCGTTCTGCTGCGTCACCTGGTCCATCTGCGCGATGGCCTGGTTGATCTGCTCGATGCCCGAGGTCTGCTCCTGGCTCGCGGTCGTGATCTCGCCCATGATGTCGGTCACGCGCTTCACGCTGCCGACGATCTCCTGCATGGTCCGGCCGGCCTCGGCCACCTGCTTGCTGCCCGCCTCGACCTTCTCCACCGAGTCGCCGATGAGGGTCTTGATTTCTTTGGCCGCAGCGGCCGAGCGCTGCGCGAGGCTGCGCACTTCCGAAGCGACCACGGCGAAGCCCTTGCCTTGCTCGCCCGCGCGGGCCGCCTCGACGGCCGCGTTCAGCGCGAGGATGTTGGTCTGGAACGCGATGCCGTCGATCACGCCGATGATGTCGACGATCTTTTTCGACGAGGCATTGATCGAGCCCATCGTGTCCACGACCTGCGACACCACGGCGCCGCCCTTCACCGCCACTTCGGAGGCGGAGACGGCCAGCTGGTTCGCCTGCAGCGCGTTGTCCGCGTTCTGCTTCACGGTCGAGGTCAGCTCTTCCATCGATGCGGCCGTCTGCTCGAGCGAACTGGCCTGCTGCTCGGTGCGCGAGGACAGGTCCTCGTTGCCCGAGGCGATCTGGCTCGACGCCGACATCACGCCCGCGACGTTCGCGCCCACGTCGGCGACGATGGCGAAGAGGTTGGCGCTCATCTGGTTCAGCGCGCGCAACAGCCCCGCGATCTCGTCGCCGGGCCGCACCGTGAAGCGCACCAGGTCGCCGCCCGCGATGGTGCGTGCCACCTCGATGGCTTCGTCGAGCGGACGGAACACCGTGCGCCCGAGGAACGCCCCCAGGCCCAGCCACGCCAGCGCGGCGGCGAGGCCGCCCGCTGCCACGGCGTTGGGCAGCCAGCTGTGCGCGCCGGACGCAGCGGCCAGACGGGACGCTTCCGTCCAGCCCATCGCGCCCAGGCCCGCTGACAGCACCGCCGCCGCGACGGTCACGCCGAACACGCGGCGGCGCACCGGGATGCGCCGCAGCCGCGCCAACGGATTGGCCCAGCCGCTGCGCACCACTTCGCCCTGCAACAGTTCAAGGCCCTTGGCTTCGCCCTCGCGCATGCGGCGGTAGAGCGCATCGGCGGCGGCCACGTCGTCGCGCGCGGGGCGGCTGCGCACGGACATGTAGCCCTCCACGCGGCCCTGGTGGCGGATCGGCGTGACGTTGGCGAGCACCCAGTAGAAGTCGCCGTTCTTGCGCCGGTTCTTGATCAGCCCGGTCCAGGGCAGGCCCTGGTCGAGCGTGCGCCACAGGTCGGCGAAGGCCTCGGGCGGCACGTCGGGGTGGCGCACGATGTTGTGCGCCTTGCCCAGGAGTTCGGCGGCCGTGAAGCCGCTGGCCGCGACGAAGGCCGGGTTGACATAGGTGATGCGGCCCTTGAGGTCGGTGCGGGACACCAGGGCCTCTTCCTTCGAGAGTTCGTATTCGATGTCGGTGACGGGCAGATTGACACGCATGGCCGGTGCGTCGCCTTCAGGCCAAGGCCAGCGCGTTGCCGTGGCTGCTGCTGCCGCCGAGGCGGAACACGCCGACGACCTGCGACAGGCTGCCCGCCTGCTCCTGCAGCGACTGCGCGGCCGCCGAGGCTTCTTCGACCAGTGCCGCGTTCTGCTGCGTCACCTGGTCCATCTGCGTGATCGCCTGGTTGATCTGCTCGATGCCCGAGGTCTGCTCCTGGCTGGCGGCCGTGATCTCGCCCATGATGTCGGTCACGCGCTTCACGCTGCCGACGATTTCTTCCATCGTGCGGCCGGCTTCTGCGACTTGCTTGCTGCCTTCTTCGACCTTTTCCACCGAGTCGCCGATGAGGGTCTTGATTTCCTTGGCGGCGGCTGCGGAGCGTTGGGCGAGGCTGCGGACTTCGGATGCGACCACCGCAAAGCCTCGACCTTGCTCACCGGCACGCGCAGCTTCAACCGCCGCATTCAACGCTAGGATGTTGGTCTGGAACGCGATGCCATCGATGACGCCGATGATGTCGACGATCTTCTTGGAGGACGCATTGATCGAGCCCATCGTGTCCACCACCTGCGACACCACCGCGCCACCCTTGACGGCGACCTCAGAGGCAGAGACTGCCAGCTGATTCGCTTGCCGCGCGTTGTCCGCGTTCTGCTTCACCGTCGAAGTCAGCTCTTCCATCGACGCTGCCGTCTGCTCCAGCGAACTGGCCTGCTCTTCCGTGCGCGACGACAGGTCCTGGTTGCCCGAAGCAATCTGCCCCGAGGCCGTGGCGATCGTCTCCGTGCCCGTGCGCACTTCGCCCACCACCTTCGCCAAGTTGGCGTTCATGTCCTTCAGCGCCTGCATCAGCTGCCCGGTCTCGTCGCGGCTGTCCACGCGGATGTCCGCGCTCAGGTCGCCGGCAGCCACGGTCTCGGCCACTTCGAGCGCGTGGCCCAGCGGGCGCACGATGCCCAGCGTGAGGCGCCATGCGAACAGCGCGCCCAGCGCCAGCGCGATGGCCGAGAGCACGAGCAGCGTGGTGCGGCCCTCGGTGTGGTCAGCCGCGATGCCCTTGGCGGCGGCGTCGATCTTCTCGCGCTGGTGGTTGGCCAGGTTCTCGACGGCGCCGGCGTAGACGGCGAGCGCCGCGCTGAACTTGGTGTCGACCAGCACATTGGCTTCGTCGATCTTCTTCTCGTCCTTGAGCTTGTTGAGCGTGCCCACGGTCTCGAGCACGACCACGCGCGCCGCGACCACCGCGGCATAGAGCGCCTTTTCTTCCGGCGTGGCGAGCATGGCTTCCAGCTGCTTCTGCGCCGGCGTGATGCGCGCCGAACCCGCCGCCTGGAGCTTGGCGAAATAGGCCGCCACCTCGGGGTCGGTGGTCTTGACCATCGCGTAGTTGGCCACCGTGTTCGACTTGAGCAGGCTGAGCCATTCGGCCGCCAGCCGTTCCTTGACCAGCGCGCCCTGCACCATCTCGTCGGTGGCCTGCCCCACGTTCGTCAGGCGCAGCACGCCCGTGCCCGCAATGAACGCCATCAGCAGCAGCAGCACCGCGAAGCCGAGCCCCAGGCGGGTGCCGATTTTCAGATCCTTCAAACTCATTGCGCTTTTCTTCCTTCAATAACGGGGGACGGTGGCCGCATCGCGCGGCGGGCCACCGGCATGACATGACGGCATGGCGGGGCAGCGGCCTGCGCCACCCCGTCTCCCTGTTATCGGCAGCGCGCCGCCAGACTTGAGTCTTTTTTCTAAAGAAAGGCGCGGATCGGGGCGCGGGCGCATGCGTTCTCTGTCAGGCGTCGGTGGCGTTGACGTGCTGGAACACCCGGTCCAGCCGCTCGGCCACCTTGGCGTCGTGGTGACTTGCACGGGCCCGCGCGTGCGCCGCGAAGCCCGCGAGACCCAGGCCCGTCAGGCCGGCGGCGCCCGCCAGCGCCCACACGGCATGGAGCGCCCAGGCGCAGCCAGTGCCGACATGGAAGCCGAGGAAGAGCGCCACGGCCAGCAGCAGGAGCAATGCGGCGAAGCCCATGCCGACACGGCGCAAGGCTTTCGGATGGAAATGCGTGGACACGGGGCGTTCTCAGGCCGCAACGGCTTCGTCGGCGTCGAGCTTGAAGGTGCTCACGGCCTCGACCAGGGCGCCGGCCTGCTCCTGCAGCGATTGCGCCGCCGCCGAGGCTTCTTCGACCAGCGCCGCGTTCTGCTGCGTGACCTGGTCCATCTGCGTGATCGCCTGGTTGATCTGTTCGATGCCCGAGGTCTGCTCCTGGCTCGCGGCGGTGATCTCGCCCATGATGTCCGTCACGCGCTTGACGCTGCCCACGATCTCTTCCATCGTGCGGCCCGCTTCAGCGACTTGCTTGCTGCCTTCTTCGACCTTCTCTACCGAGTCGCCGATCAGGGTCTTGATTTCCTTGGCGGCGGCTGCGGAGCGTTGCGCGAGGCTGCGGACTTCGGAGGCCACGACAGCGAAGCCTCGGCCTTGTTCGCCGGCACGCGCAGCTTCAACCGCTGCATTCAACGCCAGGATGTTGGTCTGGAACGCGATGCCATCGATCACGCCAATGATGTCCACGATCTTCCTGGACGAGGCGTTGATCGACCCCATCGTGTCCACGACCTGCGACACGACCGCCCCACCTTTGACGGCAACTTCCGAAGCCGACACCGCCAGCTGGTTCGCCTGCCGCGCGTTGTCCGCGTTCTGCTTCACCGTCGAAGTCAGCTCCTCCATCGACGCTGCCGTCTGCTCCAGCGAACTCGCCTGCTCTTCGGTACGCGAAGAAAGATCCTGGTTGCCCGCCGCAATCTGCCGCGACGCCACCGCGATCGAATCGGTCGAGGCCTTGATGCGCGTCACGAGGTCGGTGAGCGTGTCTTCCATCTCGCCCATGCCGCGCAGCAGCCGGCCGAAGTCGCCGCCGCGCTCGGTCTCGAACTCCTGGCTCAGGTCGCCGGAGGCCACGGTCTCGGCGATCAGCAGCGCCTCGGCGACCGGATCGGCGATGCTGCGCGTGAGCAGCCATGCGAGCACCGCGCCCAGCGCCAGCGCGGCCGCGGCCAGCGCGACGATGTAGATGAGGCCCGCACGGTACTGCGCGTCGATGGCCGCGGCGGTGCTGTCGATGTGCTTTTGCTGGTGCGCCACCATGGCGCGGATGCCCGCGTCGTAGCCGTCGAGCATCGGCAGCAGCTGCGTGTCGGTGCGCGTCGCGGCCTCGTCCTTGCGGCCTTCGGTCTTCAGCTGGAGGATCTGCTGGCGCAGCGCGATGTACTCGCCGCGCCGCTTCTGGATGTCGGCGCTCAGCGCCAGCTCTTCCGGCGACACGAGCAGCGCCTCGAGCGCCTTCTGCGTCTCGGAGATGGTGGCGCTGGTGGCGGCGATCTGCTTTTGCAGGTGGGCCTGCACCTGCGCGTCGTCGCTCTTGAGCAGCGAGAAGGTGCGCACGCTGTTGGTGGCCGTGCCCAGCTGCCAGGCCGTGGCCAGGCGCTCCTTGGACAGGGTGCGCGAGGCCATGTCCTGCGTGGCCTCGCCCACGCCCTGCAGCCGCAGCACGCCGATGCCCGCCACGGCCACCAGCAGCGCCAGCACCAGCGCAAAGCCGGCGCCCAGCCGCATTCCGATCGTCCAGTTCTTTATCGTCATTCGCTTGTCTCCTCTCGGGGCCTCTCGTGTCGTTGTTCTCGGGTCCGGGCAGTCAGGCTGTGCGAAGGGCTCAGCCGAACTTCTGCATGATGCGAACCAGCTTCTCGCCGTACTTCGGGTCGGTGGCATAGCCCGCGCGCTGCAGGCCGTGCGCCGCCTGCGCCGGGTCGGCGGTGGCCAGCACGTTCGCGTAGCGCGGGTTGCGCGTGATGAAGCGCGCGTAGTCGGTGAAGGCCTCTTCGTACGAGGCGTAAGCACGGAACTTCGCGCGCACCTTCTGCGGCTCGCCGTCGATGTACTCGGTGGTGGTGGTCTCGACCGTCGCGCCCTTCCAGCCCTTGTCGGCCTTGATGCCGAAGAGGTTGAAGCTTTGCGTGCCGTCGTCGGCGCGGATCTCGCGCTTGCCCCAGCCGGATTCGAGCGCGGCCTGCGCCAGGATCAGCGGCGCGGGCACGCCGCTGGCGGCGCTGGCCGCCTGTGCCGAAGCGCCCATGCGGTCCACGAACGCATCGACCTGGCCTTGCAGCGAGGCGTTCGCGGCGGGTGCAGGGCCGTTCCTGACTTGATAGACGCCCAGGTCGGCCGCCGTCGACACGCGCGCGCCCGGCGCCGAGCCGATGGGAATGCCCGCGCGCGGGCCGTACGGCAGGCCGGCGGCCGGCTCCAGCGACATCGCCCGGGTGCCGATGCCATCGTCGGCTTCGGTCGCCGCCGAAGGCAGTTGCCGCCGAAGCTGCGCCAGCATCGCCTCGGCCAGCCCCACGCCGCGCCCCGAAAGGTTCTGCGTGAGCTGCTGGTCGAACATCGACAAGTAGACCTTCTGGTCCTGGCTGTCGAGCAGGCCGCTCGAAGGCGTCGCCTCGCGCATGCTCTTGAGCACCATGTTCATGAACAGCGCCTCGAACTGGCGCGAGACCTGCTGCAGGCCCTCTTCGGGCGAGGTGCGCACGGTGCGCCGCAGCGCATCGACGCCCTGCACGTCGAGTGCAAAGCGCTGGTCGAGCGCGCCGCTTCGGCTGGCCGCGTCGGCGCCGCTCCACGCACTGTTGGGAGAGATAGTCATGCCGTCGACCTCAGATGATCTCGAGCTCGGCGCTCAGGGCGCCGGCCGACTTCATGGCCTGCAGGATCGACACCAGGTCCTGCGGGTTGGCGCCCAGGCTGTTGAGCCCCTTGACCACATCGGCCAGCGAGGCCCCGCCGCGCACCATCTGGATCGCGCCGCCGCCCTGGTTGACGGAAATCTGCGAGGTCTGCGCCACCACGGTGCTGCCGCCCGAGAACGCACCCGGCTGGCTGATCACCGGCTCGGTGTTGATCACCACCGACAGGTTGCCGTGCGCGACGGCGCAGTCCTTCACGCGCACCGCCTGGTTCATGACGACCGAGCCCGTGCGCGCATTCACCACCACCCGCGCGCCCGCCTGCGTGGGCGTGACCTCGAGCTCCTGCAGCTGCGCGAGAAAGCCCACGCGCCGCTGCGGCTCGGGCGCCTGCACGCGGATCACGCGCGCGTCCATGGCTTCGGCGGTGCCGGCACCGAACTGGCGGTTGATGGCATCCGTGGCGCGCTGCGCGGTGCCGAAGTCGGAGCGGTTCAGCTCGATGGTGAAGGAGCCCTCCGCGCCCACCGGCGCCTCGACCGTGCGCTCCACCAGCGCGCCGGCGGGAATGCGCCCCGAGCTCAACTGGTTGACCTGCACTTTGCTGCCGTTGGCCGCGGCGCCCGCGCCACCCACCACCATGTTGCCCTGCGCCACCGCGTAGGTCGCGCCGTCCACGCCCTTGAGCGGCGTCATCAGCAGCGTGCCGCCGCGCAGGCTCTTGGCATTGCCCATCGACGACACGGTGACGTCGATGTTCTGCCCCGGCCGCGCGAACGACGGCAGCGTGGCCGTCACCATGACGGCCGCCACGTTCTTCAGCTGCATGTTCACGCCCTGCGGGATCGTGATGCCCAGCTGCTGCAGCATGTTGTTCAGGCTCTGCGTGGTGAACGGCGTCTGCATCGTCTGGTCGCCCGTGCCGTCCAGGCCGACCATGAGGCCGTAGCCGATGAGCGGGTTGTCGCGCACGCCCTGGATGCTGGCGAGTTCCTTCAGGCGCTCCGCATGCGCGGGCGCGATGAACAGGAGCGCGCACAGCGCCGCGATGCGCCAGCGATTCGAAAGGGGTGAAGCCTGGAGGTGTGTCATCAGAATGGCATCACGTTCAAGAAGATGCGCTGCATCCAGCCCATATGCTGGGCCTCATCGATGTAGCCCTTGGCCGAGTACTCGATGCGCGCATCGGCCACCAGCGTCGAGGGCACGGTGTTGTTGCCCGACACGGTGCGCGGGTTCACCACGCCCGAGAAGCGGATGTACTCGGTGCCCTGGTTGATGCCCATCTGCTTCTCGCCGCTCACCAGCAGGTTGCCGTTGGCCATGACGTCGGTCACGGTGACGGTGATCACGCCGTTGAAGGTGTTGTTGGCGTTGGCGCCGCCCTTGGCGTTGAGCGTGTTGGTGCCCGACAGCTTGGTCTCCTGCCCGTCGAGCAGGCCGCCGATGAGCTTGGGAATGGCCGCGAACACGCTGGTCGTGTTGCCCGTGCGGCTGGCATTGGCGCCCGAGTTCTTGGTCGCGTTGACCTTCTCGCTGATGAGGATGGTGAGGATGTCGCCGACGTTGCGCGGGCGGCGGTCTTCGAACAGCGCATTGGCGCCGGGGCCGTCCTGGAAGATCGCACCGGGAGCGCGGCGCGCCTGCACCGCCGCGTACTGGTCGGCGCGCGCCGTCATCGGCTGGTGCACCAGCGGCTCGCGCGGCACCTGCGCGCAGCCGGCGGCCAGCGCGGTGGCGAGCAGCAGCGCCGCCGCCCGGCGAAGAAGACGCACCCCCGCCCGCATCACAACTGGGCCAGGCGCTGCAGCATCTGGTCCGAGGTCTGGACCGCCTTGCTGTTGATCTCGTACGAGCGCTGCGTGGCGATCATGTTGACCAGTTCTTCCACCACGTTGACGTTGGAGGCCTCCACATAGCCCTGGCTCAGCGTGCCCGCGCCGTCCACGCCGGGGTTCACCTGGTTGGGTGCGCCGGAGGCGTCGGTCTCGGCATACAGGTTCTCGCCCTTGCTCTGCAGGCCCGTCGGGTTGACGAAGGTCGCGAGCTGCAGCTGGCCGACCTGCACGGTGTTGGTGCCGCCCGCCTGCACCACCGACACGATGCCGTCGCGGCCCACGGTGATGCTGGTGGCGTTGGCCGGGATGGTGATGGCCGGTTGCACCGGGAAGCCGCTGGCGGTGACCAGCTGGCCGTCGCGGTCGGTCTGGAACGAACCGTCGCGCGTGTACGAGGTGGTGCCGTCGGGCATCAGCACCTGGAAGAAGCCGCTGCCACTGATGGCCACGTCGGTCGGCTTGTCGGTCTTGGTGAGGTTGCCCTGCGAGTGGATGCGCTCGGTGGCGACCACGTGCACGCCGGTGCCCACCTGCAGGCCCGAAGGCAGGCGCGTCTGGTCGGAGCTCTGGCCGCCGACCTGGCGCAGGTTCTGGTAGACCAGGTCTTCGAACACGGCGCGGCTGCGCTTGAAGCCGGTGGTGCCGACGTTGGCCAGGTTGTTGGAGACCACGTCGAGCTGCGTCTGCTGCGCGTCCAGGCCGGTCTTGGCGATGTAGAGGGAGCGGATCATTGAAAGGAGTTCCTGGAAGAGGGTCAGCCGTAGGCCAGCAGCTTGTTGGCGGTCTGCGCGTTGATGTCGGCGGTCTGCAGCGACTTCATCTGCATCTCGAAGCTGCGGGCGTTGGCGATCATGGCCACCATGGCATCGACAGGCTGCACGTTGCTGCCCTCGATGGCGCCCGAGATGAGCGTGACGGCCTCGTCGGCCTCGGCCGGTGGCAGGTCGGCGCGCATGCGGAACAGGCCGTCGTCGCCGCGCACGAGGTCGGTCACGGGCGGGTTGACCAGCTTGAGACGCCCCACCTCGGCGATGCCGGTGAGCGTGGTCGAGGCCGCGTCGCGCGAGCCCACGAGGCCGTTGGACGCGATGCTCACGGCCGAACCCGGCGGCACGGTGAGCGCGCCGTTGTCGCCCACCACGGGGCGCCCGCCCATCGTCGTGAGCTGGCCGTCGGCGCCGATCTGCAGGTTGCCGACGCGCGTGTAGGCCTCGCTGCCGTCGGCCGCCTGCACCACCAGCCAGCCCGGGCCGCCCACGGCCACGTCGAGCGCGCGGCCGGTCTGCGTGAGCGGGCCGTGCGTGAAGTCGGCGCCGGGCGTGGTGGCGGCCACGAAGGCGCGCGTGGGCGCTTCTTCGCCGACCACGGGCACGGCGCGGAAGGTCGCGATCTGCGCGCGGAAACCCGGCGTCGAGACGTTCGCCATGTTGTTGGCGACCACGGCCTGCTGCTCCATGGCCTGCTTGGCGCCGCTCATGGCGACATACAGCATTCGATCCACGAAGTGCTCCCGATCAGCGGATGTTCATGAGCGTCTGCATGACCTGGTCCTGCGTCTTCACGGTCTGCGCATTGGCCTGGTAGTTGCGCTGCGCGACGATGAGGTTCACCAGCTCGGAGGTCAGGTCGACGTTGGACGACTCCAGCGCGCCCGAGGCCAGCGAGCCGGCCTTGGTGCCTTCGCCCGGCGTGCCGGTGAGCGCGTTGCCCGAGGCCTGCGTCTCGGCCCACACGTTGTTGCCCTTGGGCTCCAGGCCGTTCGGGTTGGCGAACGACGACAGCACGACCTGGCCCAGCAGGCGCGTCTGCTCGTTGGAGAACTTGCCGGTGATGGTGCCGTCGGGGTTGATCGAGAACGCGGTGAGCTCGCCCGACTTGTAGCCGTCCTGGCCCAGCTTGCTCATGCCGTTGGCGCTGCCGAACTGCGTGGTGCCCGTGAGGTCGACCGAGGCGGTGAGCGGCGAGGCGCCGTTGGTGAAGGTGAGCGGCCCGATGTTGAACGCGCCCGAAGCCGGCGCGGTCATGACGCCCTTGGCGTCGAAGGTCACGTTGGACAGCGCGGCGCCGCCGTTCAGCGGTGCGCCGTCGGAGGTGCCGTACACGTTCCAGGTGTTGGCCGCGGTCTTCACGAAGTACACGGCCACGTCGTGCGGGTTGCCCAGCGAGTCGTAGATGGGGCCGATGGC
Source organism: Variovorax sp. FW305-3-2-15-B-LB1 (assembly GCF_058787635.1). Lineage (NCBI taxonomy): Bacteria > Pseudomonadati > Pseudomonadota > Betaproteobacteria > Burkholderiales > Comamonadaceae > Variovorax > Variovorax sp. FW305-3-2-15-B-LB1. Next base: position 111,812 of record NZ_JBYSZY010000010.1, read on the forward strand.
GTTCGGGTAGTTGTAGGTGGCCGCGTCGGTGGGGTTGAACGGCGTCTTGGCGGGCACCGTGCTGCGCGCGTCGAGGTTGAACTGCGCGTCGATGTTGGCCGTGGGCTTGGGCGGCATCATGCCGCCCTGCACCTGGATCGGGCCCGGCGTGCCGCCGCTGATGCCGCCGCTGGCGTTGGCGCCGTAGCCGGTGAGCTGCAGGCCCTGCGCGTTGACGATGTAGCCGTCCTTGTCGCGCGTGAACTGGCCGTTGCGCGAATAGAAGACCTCGCCGCTGGGGCTGGCCAGGCGAAAGAAGCCGTCGCCGTTGAGGATGGCCACGTCCAGCGGGCGCGTGCTCGACTGCGTCACGCCCTGCGTGAAGTTCTGCGTCACGCCCGACACCGAGGCACCCAGGCCCACGCGCGAGCCGGCGTACACGTCCTGGAAGGTGGCGGCGGCCGACTTGTAGCCCACCGTGCCCGAGTTGGCGATGTTGTTGCCGATGACGTCGAGGTTGGCCGCGGCCACGCCGAGTCCGCTGATGCCTTGGGAGAAACTCATGAGGGGGTCCTTGTTCGGTGCGAGGAAGAAGAGTGCGAAGGGCGCGGCCCGCACGGGCCACGCCGAAGACGAAGACGAAAGCTCAGAGGAACAGGCGCACGTCGCCCAGCCCGATGCTGGCGCCCGAGGCCAGCTCCAGCGTGACGCCGCCGGCGCCCTGCTTCACGGCGGCCACCTGCGAGAAGGTGAGCGCGGTGGCCTTCACCGTGGTGCCGTTGTTGCTGGCATCGACCGTGAAGCGGTAGGCACCCGGCGGCACCGCCACGCCCAGGTCGTCCTTGCCGTCCCAGGTGACGGCGTTGACGCCTTCCTTCATGGCGCCCGCGTCGAGCGTGCGGATCACCTTGCCGGTGCTGTCGACGATCTTGATCTCGACGTCGGCGGCGGTGCCCGGCAGCTGCACGGCGAAGGCCTGCGTGGCGGGGTCCTTGCCGTCCTCGGGCTTCTTGGTGGTGAGCACGTCGCCGGGCGACAGCACGTTGTAGCCGATGAGCGAGGTGGCCTGCAGCAGCTGGTTGGCGCCGGTCTGGTTGACCAGGCCGGAGAGCGTGGCGTTGAGCTTCTCGATGCCGCTCACGGTGCTCATCTGCGCGAGCTGCGAGGTGAGCTCGGCGTTCTGCATCGGGTTGAGCGGGTCCTGGTTGTTCAGCTGCGTGACGAGCAGCTTGAGAAAGCGCTGCTCGCTGTCGGCACTGGAGACGTTGTTGTTGCTGTTCGCCGCCGTGGGCGCGTTCAGCCCGCTGATGGACGACGTGTCGGAGAGGGCCATGGGGTCAGTGTTCTTCCTGCGGGAGGCGCGTGGGCGTGCGGGGGTTACTGGCCGATGGTCAGCGTCTTGACCATCAGCGTCTTGGCGGTGTTGAGCACCTCGACGTTGGCCTGGTAGCTGCGCGAGGCCGAGATCATGTTGGTCATTTCCTCGACCACGTTGACGTTGGGCATCGCCACGTAGCCCTGCGCATTGGCGTGCGGGCTCTTGGGGTCGAACACCAGCTTGGCGGGCGACGGGTCTTCGATGACACCGGCCACCTTGACACCGCCGATGTCGCGGCGGCCCGAGGCCGCCACTTCGAACACCACCTGCTTGGCGCGGTAGGGCTGGCCGTCGGGGCCGGCCACGCTCTCGGCGTTGGCGAGGTTGCTCGCGGTCACGTTCATGCGCTGCGATTGCGCGGTCATGGCGGAGCCCGCCACGTCGAAGATGTTCATGGCTGTACCGCCGACAGGAGCGACTTGATCTTGGCGTTGATGAGGGTGAGGTTCGACTCGTAGCGCAGCGCGTTGTCGGCGAAAGCGACGCGCTCGACGTCCATCTCGACCGTGTTGCCGTCGAGGCTGGACTGGTGCGGCACGCGGTACAGCAGGTCGTCGCCGGCCGTGGCCTGCGCCTGGCCCGCGAGGTGGCGCGACGAGGTGGTGGCCATCGACACCGACGAGGCGGCGCGGCCGCGCTCGACGGCCTCGCTCAGGCGCGCGCCGAAGTCGAAGTCGCGCGCCTTGTAGTTCGGCGTGTCGGCATGGGCGATGTTGGCCGCGAGCACCTCCTGGCGCTGGGCCCGGAGATGGAGCGCTTCGCGGTGGAAGCGAAACGCCGCATCCAGCTTGTCGATCATCTTTGTTCCATCTGTTGAGGCGTCGCCAGTGCACGGGGCGCAGCGACCGATGGAAAGCAAGTCTATGCATGCGGCGCGTTGGCAATCGCCCGAACAAAGGGGGGTTTCGCCTGCTGCTCGCACCTTCGCCGGCGGGGTGAATTCATAAGAATCCAGGGGCGCCGGTTGCGGCTTTCCTGCATCGGCGTCCTCATTTTTCTGGCCCTCTTCTTTCGCTTTCGATGACCCTCTCGCCGCTTCGCCAACGCCTGCTGCGCACTGCCTGCGCAGTGGGGGTGTCGTGCGCGATGTCGACCGGTGCGCTCGCCGGCGACGTGGCCGCGAAGGCGGTCGAAACCTACCTCCAGGTGCAAAGTGCCGGCCTGCCGGGCAAGGTGACGGTCAGCCTCGAAGGGCGCGGCACCGAGGCCCTGCCCGCGTGCGAAGCGCCCGAGGTGTTCCTGCCGCCGGGCGTCACGCCGTGGGGCCGCATCTCGGTGGGTGTGCGTTGCCATGCCGAGCGGCCGTGGACGCGCTTCGTGCAGGCGCGTGTCGCGGTGGAAGGCCGCTACCTGGTGGCGGCGCGTGCCATCGACGCGGGCCGGGCGCTGGGCGCCGGCGACGTGGTCGAGCGCACCGGCGACCTCACGCGGCTGCCGCGCTCGGTGGTCACCAGCGCGGCCGAACTGGTCGGCGTGGTGAGCGCCAACCGCGTCGCGCCCGGCGCTCCGATCCGCAAGGAACTGCTGCGCGGCGTCGCCGTGATCCAGCAGGGCCAGGCCGTGAAGGTGGTGGCGCAGGGGCCGGGCTTTGTCGTCAGCACCGAAGCCAAGGCCCTGAGCGGCGCCGCGGTGGGCGCGGTGGTGCAGGCCAAGACGCTGGACGGCCGGGTGATCCGCGGCGTGGCCGACGAGGAAGGACAGGTCCGGCTGGTGCAGTAGCGGCCGCCGCGTTGGCGCAGGCTTCACTTCATGCACGCCCTTCCTAAAGTTCTTGCACCGGCTGCCGATATACGGGTCAGCCCCTGAGGAATCACCTTGAAAATCGATCCCACCGCCCCTTCGGCCACGCCCCTGCACCGCACGCCCGCACCGGGCGCGCCGGCTCCGTCGACGTCCGCCGAGGCCGTGCAGCGCCCGAAGGAAGCGGCGCCCGTTTCCGCGCTCGTCCATGCGATGCCCGCCGCCGTGGGGGGCAGCGATTTCGACGCCGCGCGCGTGGCCGCGATCCGCGAGGACATCCGCGCCGGCCGCTACGAGATCCGCCCCGAGCGCATCGCCGACGGCCTGCTGGCCAGCGTGCGCGAGCTGCTCGCACCGAAGGGCCAGGCATGAGCACCTTGCTGGCGCACCTGCGCGCGGAAGCGGGCTGCATCGGGGAATTTGTCGTGGCGCTGGACCAGGAGGCGCAGGCCATGTCCGCCAGTGACTTCGACGCGCTGAACGCCATCGCCGGCCGCAAGACCGCGCTGCTGGACCGGATGGCCGAACTCGACCAACAGCGCGAATCGCTGCAGGCGGCGCTGGGCTTCGGGCCCGGCCGCGCGGGTGCAGATGCCGCCGCGGCCGCGGGCGGTGCGCCGACGCGCCAGGCCTGGAGCGAACTGCTCGCGCTTGCAGAGGATGCGCGCAACCGCAACCTGCACAACGGCACGCTGGTGTACGCGCACCTGGACTTCACGCAGCAGGCGCTGCACTTCCTGCAGGCCCGCGCCCAACCTTTCTACGGCCCCGACGGCGTGCGCAAGACGCAGGCCGGCGCGGGCACCCGGCTGGCCGCCGGCTGAACACCAGCCGTGAACGCGTCCGCACGCTTCGTTCCCCGACGCACCGCGATCCTGCGGGTGCTGATGCTGTGGCTCGCGTGCGCCGGCGCCCAGGCCTTCGAACTGGCGCCCGCCGTGCGCCCGGACGACGCCATCAACCTGGGCCAGCTGCACCCGGTGCGCGCGGCCGTCGGCGAGACGGCGCGCATCGCCTACTCGGGCGCGGCCATGGCCATTGCCATGTCGGCCGCCTACGTGCCGACGTACCGGCCGGGCGAACAGTCGATCGGCCTGGCCTTCGGCAGCTACCGGGGCTATTCGGCCGCGGCGCTGGGCTTCAAGCGCAGCTCGGACGACGGCGACATGGCCTGGGGCATGGGCGTGTCCAGCACGGGCCGGGACTGGGGCTTCAACGCGGGCATCGGCTGGAAGCTGCCGCGCAGCACGGCCGCCGCCCGCCCCTGAGCCCACGCCATCGCCCCGGGACGCCCTTCACCACCTTCGCATGGATGCCACCGACATGAAGACCTCTCCTGCCACGCCAACGCCCCGTCACGAGAAGGTCGCACGCCGGGGAGCCCGCGCGTGATGGCCGCGCAGCAGGGCGCGCGCCGCATCGCGATGGTGGGCTGCGACGAGGCGCAGCAGGCCGGCTGGGGCAACCGCCTGCGCCTGATGGGCTGCGATCCCGTGTGCTTCGACGACAGCACGGACTTCCTGCTGGCCATCACCCAGGGCCTGCAGTTCGGCCTGCTGCTGGTGGTGCTGAAGGATGAAGGCGCCTGGCCGATCCTCACGGCGATGTGCCGCGCGCTGCGCATTCCCATCTTCCTGGTGGCGCGCGCCTCGCAACGCGACCTGCTGGTCGACGTGCTGTCGGCCGCGGGCGGCGAGACGCAGGGCGCGAGCATCGACTTCGCGGTGCTGCCCGTCGACGAGTTCGAGGTGGAGTTGCGCGTGCGCGAATCGCTGCGGCGCAACCGCACGTTGCTGCAGCCGCACGCCACGGCCGCGTGCTTCGGCGACTACCAGTTCCTGGGCGAGCGCCGCGTGGTGGTGTGCCACGGCACCGAGGTGCGCCTGAAGCCACGCGAGTTCGAACTGGCGCTGCTGCTGTTTCGCAACGCCGGCCGGCTGCTGGAGCGCGACTGGCTGCTGGCCTCGCTGTGGGTGGATGCGCGCATCGAACGCACGAGCCGCACGCTGGACTGCTGCGTGGCCAGCATCCGCCGCAAGCTCTCGCTGCACAAGGGCGGCGAGTTCGTGCTGGTCTCGGTGTATGGAAGGGGCTACGAGCTGCGGCACATGGCGCCGGCCGCGCGGCGCGCGTCGGACGTCGACGAGGCGCCGCTGATCGACACCGCGGACTTCCCGGACACCTCGAACGAGCCGGTGTGGCTCGGCGAAAGCGCGCGGGCCTGAACATGCGCCCGCGCGACAAGAAAACCGTGACGACCTCCGGCCTCGAGGAACCACCCCGAAGGGCGGGTGCCGAAGCGTCCTCTACCAACGCCAGAAGACCGTCGCCGCCAGTATCCGCGCCTTAGCTGAAGACAGGCTGAAGCCCCGCACAAAACCCTTCTGCTTCCGCACTCAGCCGCCAGTCAGTGAACGCACGTTCAATGGCGGGCACATCGTGAGGGGGAGATTCATTGCAGGACACCATGAGACTACTCGCAGAGGCATCGCTGATTCTTGCCCTGGCCATCGTCCTCGGCGGGTTGGTGCTGGGCCTTCTGGCCGGTCCGCAGCACCCCGACGACCCGGAGTAAACCGTCGGGAGCCTTGCGCGGCTGCGCAGAACTACAGCGCAGCCAGCGGTTTCGCGTCGATGGCCTTCAGCAGGGCCTGCAGCGCCTGGGTGCCCTGGCTGTCGAGTCCGAGCAGCGGCGCGCGCGGCACGCCCGCTTCGAAGCCGCGCAGGCCCAGGCCGGCCTTGATCGTCGTGGGCAGGCCACCCTGCAGGATGAAGCGCAGGATCGGCAGCTGGGCGTAGAACACGCAGCGCGCGCGGTCCAGGTCGCCTGCGGCGCAGATGTCGTAGAGCGCCAGGGGCCACTCGGGGATCAGGTTCGGCGCGGCGGTGCACCAGCCGATGGCGCCGGCCGCAAAGGCTTCGAGCGCCAGCGGGTTGCTGCCGTTGAAGAACGGAATGCGGCCATCGGACAGCTGCATCAGCGTGTGCATGCGCTGGATGTCGCCCGAACTCTCCTTCACCATCGTGGCGTTCGCGATGTCCTTGACGATCCGGACGATCAGTTCCGGCTTCATGTCGACGCCGCTGGTGGCCGGGTTGTTGTAGACCATGATCGGCACGCCCACGGCCTGCGAGATCGTGGCGTAGTGGCGAAAGATCTCGTCGTCCGAGAGCTTCCAGTACGACACCGGAAGCACCATCACGGCATCGGCGCCCGCCGCTTCCGCGAACTTCGCCTTGCGCACCGCGTTGCGCGTCGTCAGGTCGGAAATGCCCACGATGACCGGCAGGCGCTTGTTGACCTGCTGGATCGACGCTTCGGCGACGGCGTCCCACTCGGCGTCGTCCAGGTAGGCGCTTTCGCCGGTGCTGCCCAGCGGGGCGATGCCGTGCGAACCGCGTTCGACGAGACGGTCGATGAGGCCGCGCACGGCCGCAAGGTCGACACGGCCCGAGGCCTTGTCGAATGGCGTGACGGGGTAGGAAATGACGCCTTTGAAGGGAGTGCTCATGATGGCTTCGGAATCTTTCGGTGAAGGGATCGAATGCACGCCGCTCAGCGCGAACGGATGCAGTCCGCGTGGCGGCCGGTGCGCAGGGTGCGGCGCGCGTAGTACGCGAAGGCCGCCTCGTTGCGCTTGGGACGCAGGATCCAGTCGTGTGCTTCACGGCCCAGGGCCGGATCGATGGGCTGGATCGCCCCTGCAGCCGCAGCCAGCAGCTGCATCCTGGCCGCGCGCTCGAACGCGATCGCCAGCACGCAGGCGGCCTCGACGCTTTCGGCCGCCACCAGCAGGCCATGGTGCGAGAGCATCAAGGTGCGCTTGCTGCCCAGTGCCGTCGAGATGAGCTCGCCCTCCTCGTTGCCGACCGGCACGCCGGGCCACTTCGGAACGAAGGCCACGTCGTCGTACAGCACGCAGTTGTCCATGTGGGAAACCTCCAGCGGCACTTCGAGCATGCTCAGGGCCGCCGCGTGCAAGGCGTGCGTGTGGATGATGCAGTTGACGTCCGGCCGCGCACGGTAGACCCACGAGTGGAAGCGGTTGGCGGGGTTGGCCATGCCTGAACCGGACTTGACGTTCAGGTCTTCGTCGACGACCAGCAGGTTGTCTTCCGATATCTCGTCGAATCCCAGGCCCAGGCGCTGCGTCAGGTAGGTGCCGTGAACCTCGGTGCGCGTGGTGATCTGGCCCGCGAGGCCGGAGTCGTGCCCGTTCTCGAAGAGGATGCGGCATGTCAGCGCCAGCTTCTGGCGCAGCGTGTACTCCGATGGCAACAGGGTCGTTTCCATCTCGGCATTCGCCTTGTCGATCAAGGCTTCTTTGTTGAGGGAAAAAGTGTCTTCTGACATAGCGATCGCTCCCGTATCAGCGTTGAGAAAAAGTCAGCCCGAGGTTTCGAGCGTCGAAAGGGTGAGGTCCGGTTGTCCCGGAAACAAAGGCGCGTAGCCCGGCAGGCCTTCGATGCGGTCGATCCAGCGCTGCACCTGCGGGTAGCGGCCGAGATCGAAGCCGCCCATCGGCGCCATGCGGGTGTACGGATACAGGGCGATGTCCGAAATGCTCGGTGCCGTTTCCGTGGAGACCCACTGCCGGCCTGTTGCCAGGCGCGCTTCGAGAATCGCCAGCGCGTCGTGGCCTTCCTGGCGCCACGCGCGCGCTGGGGCGTCGGCGGGCGTGAGGTCTTTGCGCAGGGCCAGGTGCAGCCGCAGCTGGGCCAACGGTCGCATGTGCTGCTCTTGCTCGAAGTGCATCCATGCGAGCGTCTGCGCCTGCTCGTGGAGCGCCTGGGGCCACCACGGCGTGCCCTGCGCCAGATAGAAAAGGATGGCGCCCGACTCGCTCAGCATGCGGCCGTCGTCCAGTTCGAGCACGGGCACCCGCTTCATCGGTGCGTGGGCGAGGAAGCTTGCGGACTGCAGGTCGCCGCGGTCGATCGACAGCGTGGTTCGCTGCAGATCGATGCCCACGAAGCTCGCCAGGAGCCGGACCTTCCAACAGTTGCCGGAGCGCTGTGTGTCGATGATGCGCATGGCGGTCAGTCCACCTTGGTGCCGGCGGCCTTGGTGATGCGCGTCCACTTGTCGGTCTCGCTGCGCACATGCTTCAGGTAAGCCGCTTCACCCGTAGGCAGCGGCTCGACGCCGATCTCGGCCAGCTTGGCCTGCAGCTCGGGGCGGGCCAGGGCCCGCGCCAGGGCCTCGGACAACAGCGTGGTCTGTTGCTTGGGCGTGCCCGGTGGCGCGAGCAATGCGTTCCACGACCCGATCAGGAAGGTCGGCACACCGGCTTCGGCGCTGGTCGGCACCTTCGGCATGGCGCCACTGCGCGCGTCGTCGGCGATGACCAGGGCCTTCAGGCGCCCGGCCTGGACCTGGCTGCGGATGACGGGAATGGCGTCGATCACGATCTGCACCTGCCCGCCCAGCGCGGCGTTGATGGCCTCGGCACCGCTCTTGAACGGCACATGGACGATCTCGGTGTTGGTGGCGATCTTGAAAAGCTCCAGCCCCAGGTGCGGCGAGCTGGCATTGCCCGCGGAGCCGGCGTTGAGCTTGCCGGGGTTGGCCTTGGCATAGGCCACCAGGCCCTTCACATCGTCGACGCGCAGCGCGTCGTTCACGACCAGCACGTACGGCGAGTTGCTCACCAGCGAGACGGGCGCGAAGGCGCTCGCGTCATAGGCAAGTTTGCTGTAGATCATCTTGTTGACGACCTGTGTACCGACCGTGCCCAGCAGCAGCGTGTAGCCGTCGGGCGCGGCCTGGGCGAGCGCCTGCGCCGCGATGTTGCCGCCCGCGCCGGCGCGGTTGTCGATGATCACCGACTGCTTGAGCTCTTCGCCCAGCTTCTGTCCCACCAGCCGCGCCACGACGTCGGTGATGCCGCCCGCACCGAACGGCACGATCAGCTTGATGGGTTTGGCGGGGTAAGCCGCCTGCGCAAAAGCGGGCCGGGGAAGGGCCACGACCGTGGCCGCGCACAGCACCGCGCCGAGCAGGGCCGCGGCAGTGAGAAATGGATTTTTCCAGCAAAAAGACGGGAAATTCGACATGACATACTCCAAAAGAACCCAACGGTGCAGCGACAAATCGGTGTCGCGGCTCAGGACTCAAATGTACGATAGGACTCATGTGTCCTGCAAGAAACCATGACGATCAAGTTGAAACTCCTGCGCACCCAGGCGGGAATGACGCTGGAAGAGCTTGCGCAAGCAGCTGAGCTCACGCGCAGTTATGTCTCCAAGGTGGAGCGTGGTTTGGCGAACCCGTCGGTCGGCGTTGCGCTGAAACTCGCCAAGGCGTTGAAGCTGCCGGTGGACGAGTTGTTCGGCCAGGCATCGACGAGCAGCTCGGTCACGATCACGCGCTCCGCCGACGCCAAGGCGAAGCAAAAAGACGAAGGCGCCCCGCGGCTGGTCGCGGGCACGGCACCCGGTCAGCGCGTGGTCGCCTTCGTGTTGCAGCCCGGTCGGGACAAAGGCGCGAAGCACCTGAAGAGCGACCACGAGGGCGAAGAGCTCATCTATGTCCTGAGCGGCGAGGTCAGTCTCGAACTCGACGACAAGACCGAGGACCTGGTCGCCGGAGACTGCGTGCATTTCAACGCCTCCGTGCCGCACCGACTGATCTGCACGAGCAAGAAAGCGGCGGAAGTTCTGTTGGTGATTGCGAGCCCCTCCACCGCCTCGTAAGGCGATGTGCTTGCAGCACACAAGCCTGGCGCGTTTCGCTTGATGCGCCTCATGCGACTGACGATCGCGCGCGAACACCGCCGCCTGTTTCTTCCAGCCAACGGTCGCTGAAAGACCTGTCGAAAACCTGCCTGCGCTGGCGACAATCCGTCGCCCGCCGCCGGCAGTACACACACGCCACCGCAGCGCGTCGCGTCGCGTCTCATCGCGACAGGGAGGCGCGACCACGCTCGCGCCTCCGGCCTCATGCCCAAAAAGTCAGAACTACAAAGGAGAAGAACCATGACGCACGCGCGCAAGCTCGTGACCCTGATCGCCAGCCTCGTCCTGTCCGCCTGTGGCGGCGGCGGCGGGGATTCCGGCGGCGCCGGCTTTGCCGGGATGGGCATCCCCGGCACGCCGGGCACGTCCACCGGTGCACCGGACGATGGCACGACCACGCCGCCGGTGAGCCGCGTCGACGCGGCACTCGACAGCGGAGACCCGAGTGGCCTGCGGCCCGAGGACCGCGCCACGCTGCTGGAGCGCGCGACGCGCAAGGCCATCGAACTGCGTGCGCGCCCGCAGCAGGTATTGGCCGACATCTACAACACGAAGGGCCAGGTGCCGAACCTTGCCCTCAGCATCGGCTCTGGCAGCAGCACGACGCTGGTCTCGGCAGGTCTCACGCAGGCGATCCCTTTCATCGTCTCCGATGACGGCACAGGAATGGCCGCCGTCACGGAAGTGGGCGCAGGCCGCGCCCTGGCCTATGGCGCAAACGTTCTCTCCTGGATGGCAGGGTCTGCAACGGAACAGCAGCATCTGCCGCTGTTTACCCGCGCCTTCACTTGGGTGATGACCGGCCAAGCCGACGGCAGCCTGCCGGCGACCCTCAGGTTCAGCCAGTCGGGCTACGACTCCAAAGTGGTCAAGAACTTCGCGAGCCGCCTTGGCAAGCAGACCCAGGAGATCAGTTGTGACATCGCTTCGCCTGCCAACACCTGTTGGGGCGACGCTGACTTGCTCGTTTTCGGCGCCGGCGTGAAGGACAGTGCAGGCTTGGGCGAGCTGGTGCGCAGCTACGTGAAGGCGGGCAAGGCCGTGATCTACATGCACGGCAGTTGGCAGCCTTCTGACGGTGGAACGCGTCTGCTGGCAGGCCTGGGCATGAACCTTGGCGGCTATCCAGGGAATTATTTCGCAACCGCCCCGCACTATTCGGTGAACACCAACCGCACCGCCGCCAACAGCCTTGCACGCGCCGATCAGCTCGGCACGCTGGTGCAGACGCTCCAATGGCTCGCCAAGGAAAAGTACACCCAAGACTTCACCGTGGACCCCACGCCCGTCGACGGAATCGATCTGGCGCGCAATGACATGCAGGGCTACGAAGCAGCGGGCCAGAAGGTCTTCAAGGCAGAAAGCACCGAGCTGCAGCGCCTGCTGGTGCTGTGGGCCGATGAATGGCGCCGTGAAATCGCCTACGGCAAGATCAACCGCACCAGCGATGCAGCCAACTTCCTGCGCGCCTATGCGTCCGATTCGTGGCAGGCCTTCGGCCGCACCGCGACCACGACGCAACCGGGCGGCCAGGGCGACTACATGCCCGCCGGCGCACAGAAGCTCGCCACGAGCAGCGACTACGAAACCATCGAGCTCACGCTCCCGCAAGGCAGCGGCAAGACGGCGATCGGCCGGGGCGCCATTCCAGCGAAGGCCGTGGCACTCGAGATCGCCGAGGCACCCGTCGGCGTGAACCTCGGTGTGCAGACCAGCCACATCCGCACCTACGGCAACCCGCTGACGGACGCCGGCAATTACATCCGCCCGCGCCAGGCGCCGTCATGGACCGTGCCACTGCAACGCGATGCCGTCAACGACTTCGTCACGCCGTTCGGAGGCCCGCTGTTCCTGAGCTACAGCGGCGCCACCGCCGGGCAGAAGGTCAAGCTGCGCGTCAAGGGCGCCATCCAATACGCCCACTTCGACTTCAGCCAGGGCACGCCCGCGCAAGCCGAACTGGACGCCGCCATGGCCGCACTGCAGCGCCAGGACTACGGTTGGTCCACCTTCAAGTTCCGCGGCGGTGAGCTGCAGCAGACCATCGCCGTCGCGCTCAAGAGCTTCAAGTCGGGCATGCCGACAGGCACGCTGAGAACGCCGCAAGACCTCGTCACGCGGCGCATCGAGGGCATCCTCATGGACACCAACCACATGTCCAACGGCTACAACGACATGAAGATGCCCAGCACCGTGTCGACCTTGTGCACCAGCTTCGCGTGGGCCTGCGACGACGCCGTGCACAACGCGCCGGGCGTGCAGCACTTCGTGAGCTGGCTGCCGAGGTGCGGCAGTGGTTGCTCGGGCAACCCGATCGACTCCGACAACTGGGCCATGGACATCGGCTGGGGCTGGCCGCACGAGCTGGGCCACAACACCGTGCAGCCCTGGATGCAGATCGTGATCGACGGCAAGGGCTGCAGCACCGAGTGCGACAACAACACGCTGTCGAGCGCCCACATGCTGCGCCGCTACGCCGTCCTCGGCGAGGACGACAGCGGCACCCGCACCGCCCACGCGGCCCTGTACAAGATGATCCAGGACAACCGGGCGCTCGCGCTCAGCGGTGAGCCGCAGCGCGCGGACATGCAGGCCCGCCTGTGGGGTGGCCCGGAGCAAAGCCCCATGCTCGCCATGTACTTCCAGCTGGCTTTTCTCTACACCCATGCCCGCCACAGCGAAGCCCAGCCCACCGCCGCGAGCACGATCGAGTTCCTCACGTTGCTGTCGAAGGGCGGGCGCCTGGTCGCCAAGAAGTGGAGCACCAACACGGCGGGCAACTACGGCATGAGCGGCTACACCAGCAACGACATTTCGAACCACGAACTGCTGTACGTGCTGAGCTCGAAGATCATCGGCCAGGACCTGCGCAATGTCTTCGCCATGTACGGCGTTCCGCTCACGCAGCCCGCGCTGGATTCGGTGGCGGCGCTGACGCTTCCGATGGCACCGCAACGGTTCTATGCCCTGGGGGCCAACAAGGCCAACCAGCTGTCGACGGGGCAGTGGCTGTCGGTGCAGGGGCAGACGCCGGCCTTTCCGTTCTGAGCGGGCGGGGCATGGTCACGGCGTCCCGTCGTGACCATGCATTGTCTTCAGCATCACGCGGAAACTGCAGATCGTTGATTGCCGTCGAGCGACCCGCACGTCCGTGCAGATCGACATGCGCCAGGGTACCGAGGCACGTCTTCTTTCTGCCACACGATGAGCGTGCAGGGTCCGCGATGCGCCGCGTTCCCGCGCAAGCCTCGCTCTCGGCACGTGTGTGGCGGTTCCATCCGCGAGCGCCTGCTTTGCCTTTCCACGTTGCGATCGTTGTCCTGCGCTCTCTGCATCCGCCCAGACATACGACCGACGGCCCCGTCGCACGCAAGCCAAATCGCCTTAAAAAGCGCATCATCTTCACTGACGAACCCACGGTGCAGACTGTTCGCGAGGCAGAGCATGACTTGGTTCAAGAAGCTTTTCTGGATCGGCGCGGGACTCGCCGTGGGAGGCGGGTTTGCCCTGTTCGTGCTGGACGAATTGAAGACGTCCCGGCTGCAATCGGCCCTGTGGCGCGACTTGGCCGAGGGCGCCCGCTTCAGCGTCGAAGACGGTGCCAGCGACGCCATCCGCTTTCCCCGGACCGGGCCCTACGACGAGCGGCTGGGCTACCACCAGCTCCCGGGCTACATCGACCGCCTGGCGCCGCAGGGCTATGTCGTCACCCGCCAGGCCCGCATGTCGCCGCGGCTGATCGAACTGCAGGACTACGGGCTCTTCGCGCCCTACCGTGAGAAAAACCAGGCCGGCCTGACCGTGCGCGACTGCCGGGACACGGCGCTGCTGCACACCCGCGTGCCCCAGCGCGCCTACGAGCGCTTCGAGGAGGTGCCGCCGCTGCTGGTGAGCGCCCTGCTCTTCGTCGAAGACCGCCACCTGCTGGACGCGCAGCCGCTGCAGCGCAACCCCGCGATCGATCCGGAACGCTTTGCCAAGGCGACGCTCGAGCAGGCGCTGCGCGCGGTCGGCCTGGGCCAGACGGCGACGGGCGGCAGCACGCTGGCCACCCAGCTCGAGAAGTACCGCCATTCGCCGCAGGGCCGCACCGGGTCGGTCGGCGACAAGCTGCGCCAGATGGCGTCGGCCTCGCTGCGCGCCTACCAGGACGGCGAGGACACGCAGGCGCGGCGCCGCCAGATCGTCGTCGACTACCTCGACACCGTGCCGCTGGCCGCGCGCCCGGGCATGGGCGAGGTGCACGGCCTGGGCGACGGCCTGTGGGCCTGGTACGGGCGTGACTTCGGCGAGGTCAACCGCCTGCTCGCCGACCAGGCGGAAGAGGCGGCAGCGCCCACGGACGAGGCGCTGCGGCAGCAGGCCGAGGCCTTCAAACAGGCGCTGTCGCTGATGATCGCGCAGCGCCGCCCGTCGCAGCACCTGCTCGGCGACGGCGCCGGCCTGACGCGGCTGACCGACAGCTACCTGCGGCTGATGGCCGAGGCCGGCCTGATCTCACCCACGCTGCGCGACGCGGCGCTGCCGCTGTCCTTGCACCTGCAGCCACCTTTGCCGCCGACGCCCCGGCCCGACTTCGTGCAGCGCAAGGCCGCGACCGCGCTGCGCACCCACATCGCCACGCTGCTCGACGTGCCGCGGGCCTACGACCTGGAGCGCCTGGACCTCGAGGCCGAAACCAGCCTGGACGGCGAAGCGCAAGCGCTGGTGGCGCGCGTGCTGGCCGGGCTGCGCACGCCCGCCGCGACGAAGGCGGCGGGGCTGGTGGGCTCCCACATGCTCGACCCGGGCGCCGACCCCAGCCCGCTGATCTACAGCTTCACGCTGTTCGAGCGCAGCGCCGGGAGCAACCTGCTGCGCATCCAGGCCGACAACATCGATCAGCCCTTCGACGTGAACCAGGGCGCGCGGCTGGACCTGGGCTCGACCGCCAAGCTGCGCACCCTGGTGAGCTACCTGGAGCTCGTGGCCGAGCTGCACGCGGGCTGGGTCGACCTGAGCCCGGCCCAGCTGTCGGCGCTGGCGCCGAACCCGCGCGACCCGCTGGGCACCTGGGCCCGGCAGTACCTCCTGCGCGCCAAGGACCGCCGTCTTGCGCCGATGCTGGAGGCGGCCATGGAGCGCAAGTACTCGGCGAACCCGGGCGAGGCCTTCTTCACCGGCGGCGGCCTGCACCAGTTCGAGAACTTCGAGCGCTCGCGCAACAGCAGTTCGATGACGGTGCGCGAAGGCTTCAAGCATTCGGTCAACCTGGTGTTCATCCGCCTGATGCGCGATCTGGTGCGCCACCGCATGTTCGGCGGCGCGTCGGGCGCCGAGCGCCTGCTGAAAGACCCCGCCGACCCGGGCCGGCGCGAGCTGCTCGCGCGCTTTGCCGACCGCGAGGGCTCGGCCTTCCTCACCCGCTTCCATCGCAAGTACCAGCACCTGCCGGCCGCGGACGCCGAGGCGCTGCTGCTGCGTAGCCTGAGGCCGTCGGCACCGCGCCTGGCGAGCGTGCTCTTCACCATCGAGCCCGAGGCCGACGACGCACGGCTCGACGCGCTCCTGGTGCAACGGCTGGGCCGCGGCGCCGACTCGCCGCGCGCATTGGGGGCGCTGCGCCGCACCTACGCCGGCCTGTCGCTGGCCGATCGCGGGTATGTCGCGCGCGTGCATCCGCTGGAGCTCTGGCTGGTCGGTTACCTGCGGCGCCACCCCGGCGCCTCGCTGACCGAGGTACTGGACGCGAGCACGCGCGAACGCCAGGAGGTCTACGCCTGGCTCTTCAAGACGCGCCACAAGAGCGCGCAGGACAGGCGCCTGCGCGAGCTGATCGAACTCGACGCCTTTGCGCAGATTCACCGTTCATGGCAGCGCGTGGGTTACCCCTTCGCATCGCTGACGCCGTCCTACGCGAGCGCGATCGGCGCGTCGGGCGACCGGCCGGCCGCCCTGGCGGAGCTGATGGGCATCCTCGCGAACGATGGCGTGCGGCTGCCCACGCAACGGGTCGGCGCCCTGCACTTCGCGCGCGACACGCCCTACGAGACACGGCTGGAGCCGCGCCATGCGAGCGCGCAGCAGGTGCTGCCCGCCGAGGTGACCGCCACGGTGCGCCGTGCCTTGGTCGAGGTCGTGAACGACGGCACCGCACGGCGGCTGAAGGGCGCACTGGTGGATGAGAACGGCCGCGCCCTCGAGATCGGCGGCAAGACCGGCACCGGCGACCACCGCTACGAACAGACCGGCCGCGGCGGACGGGTGATTTCGCAGCGCAAGATCGACCGCTCGGCCACCTTCGTGTTCATGATCGGCGACCGCTACTTCGGCACGATCCTGGCCTACGTGCACGAGCCCCACGCCGCCCGCCATCGGTTCACGAGCGCGCTGCCGACGCAGCTGCTGAAGTCGCTGGGGCCGCAGTTGCTGCCGGTGCTGCAGCGCAGGGGGTGTGGGGAGCCGCAGCAGCGGGCGCCATGAGGCGACATGGGCGGCCCAAAGACAAAGCCCCTGTAGCAGGGCTGCTACAGGGGCTTGAATCTGGAGGAGAGGGAGGGATTCGAACCCTCGGTACTATCGCTAGTACGCCTGATTTCGAGTCAGGTACATTCGACCACTCTGCCACCTCTCCGGTGCTGTCGAGCCTCAGATTATAGCCAGAAAAATCTGACTTTTGACGCCCTGCGCTTCAACCGCGCAAAACTTCGAGGCCGCCGAGGTACGGACGCAACGCCGCCGGCACATTGATCGAGCCGTCTTCGTTCTGATGGTTTTCCAGCACGGCAACCAGCGCGCGGCCCACGGCCAGGCCGGAGCCGTTGAGGGTGTGCACCAGCTCGTTCTTGCCCTGGGCGTTCTTGAAACGGGCCTGCAGGCGGCGCGCCTGGAAGGCTTCGCAGTTCGACACCGAGCTGATCTCGCGGTACGTGTTCTGCGCGGGCAGCCACACCTCGAGGTCGTAGGTCTTGGTGGAACCGAAACCCATGTCGCCGGTGCACAGCAGCACCACGCGGTACGGCAGCTCCAGCGCCTGCAGCACGGCTTCGGCGTGACCGGTCATCTGCTCCAGCGCGTCGTAGCTCTTCTCGGGGTGCACGATCTGCACCATCTCGACCTTGTCGAACTGGTGCTGGCGGATCATGCCGCGCGTGTCGCGCCCGGCGCTGCCGGCTTCGGAACGGAAGCACGGCGTGTGGGCCGTGAGCTTGATGGGCAGCTGCGCCTCGGGCACGACCTCGTCGCGCACGAAGTTGGTCAGCGGCACTTCGCTGGTCGGGATGAGGTACAGCGCCGAATGGTCGGGCGCGGGCTCGCCGTCCTGGCCGCCCTTCTTCGCGGCGAACAGGTCGCCTTCGAACTTGGGCAGCTGGCCGGTGCCGCTGAGCGTGGCCGCATTGACCACGTAGGGCACGTAGCACTCGGTGTAGCCGTGCTGTTCGGTCTGCAGGTCGACCATGAACTGGGCCAGCGCACGGTGCAGGCGGGCGATCGGGCCCTTCATGACGGTGAAGCGCGAGCCCGAGAGCTTGGCGCCCATCTCGAAATCGAGCCCCAGCGGCGCGCCGAGGTCGACGTGGTCCTTGGGCGCGAAGGCCAGCGGCGTGGCGTTGGCGCCGGCGCCGCCCTGGGGCGCCCAGCGGCGCATCTCGACGTTGCCGGCTTCGTCTTCACCGAGCGGCACGCTGGCGTGCGGCAGGTTGGGCACGGCCAGCAGCAGCGCGTGCAGCTCAGGCTGGATTTCCTCGAGGCGCTTGGATTGCGATTCCTGCTCGGCCTTGAGCGCGTTGACCTCGACCATGAGCGCGTCGACCGACTCGCCCTTGGCCTTGAGCGGGCCGATCTGCTTGTTCAGCGTGTTGCGGCGCGCCTGGATTTCCTCGGTGCGGGTCTGCAGCGTCTTGCGCTCGGCCTCGAGCGCGGTGAACGCCGAGACGTCGAGGTAGGGCTGGTTCTTCTTGCGTTTTTCGAGGCCGGCCACAGCGGAGGCCAGGTCTTTGCGGAGCAGGGTGATGTCGAGCATGGGGAGATTTTAGGTGGGCGCCCGGCCCGCGCCCGCCCTCCCCGCTCGCACGCCTGCGGCGACTCAGGCGACCGTGGCCGGATCGACGTTCGCCCCGCAGATGATCAGGCACACCTTCTCGCCCTCGCGCGGCACGTAGGCGCCTGTCTGCAGCGCCGCCAGCGGCAGCGCGGCGGCCGGTTCCACGGCGAGCTTCAGCTCCTTCCAGAGCCACTGCTGGGCGGCGCGGATGGCGTCGTCGGACAGCAGCAGCGCGTCGCGCACCTGCTGCTGCGTGATCTCCCAGGCGATGGCGCCGATGCGGCGCGCGCCGAGCGAATCGGCCGCGATGCCGCCGACGTCCACGTCGACCGGCTCGCCGGCCTCGCGGGCGCGGAACAGCGTCGGGGCCTTTTCGGGCTCGAGCGCCACCACGCGGGCGCGCTGCTCGAACCAGCCGGCCAGGCCGCCGATCAGGCCGCCGCCGCCCACGCTCACGAGCACGGCGTCGGGCAGGCCGCCCTGCGCCTCGATCTCGCGGCCGAGCGTGCCGGCACCGGCCACCACTTCGGGCTGGTCGTAGGCGTGGGTGAGCAAGGCACCCGTTTCCTTCTGGCGCGCCAGGCAGGCGGCCAGCGCGTCGGGGTACAGCTCGCCGACCACGACCACTTCGGCGCCCAGCGCCCGCAGGCGCGCGCGCTTGGCTTCGGGCGACACGCCCGGCAGGAACACCTGGCAAGGCACGCCCAGCGCGTTGGCGGCGGCCGCCGTGGCGATGCCGGCGTTGCCGCCCGAGGCCACGATCACGCCCGCGGCGGGGATGTCGTTGGCCAGCAGGCGGTTCATCATGCCGCGGGCCTTGAAGCTGCCGCTGACCTGCATGTGCTCCAGCTTGAGCCAGACTTCGACGCCGGGCACGGCCACGCCCAGGGCGGCGGCCGGCAGCTTCCACAGCGGCGTTTCACGCAGGAAATGGCCGGCGCGTTCGCCCAGCCTGCGGGAGGCGCTCTCGATGTCGGA
Source organism: Variovorax sp. FW305-3-2-15-B-LB1 (assembly GCF_058787635.1). Classification (NCBI taxonomy): domain Bacteria; kingdom Pseudomonadati; phylum Pseudomonadota; class Betaproteobacteria; order Burkholderiales; family Comamonadaceae; genus Variovorax; species Variovorax sp. FW305-3-2-15-B-LB1. The sequence goes on from NZ_JBYSZY010000010.1 coordinate 130,648, forward strand.
GCGCCAATCGGTGTTTGTCATGATATTCAGGAGATGTGCCCAGGGGGCGGGATGTCGTCGAGCTTGAGGCCCTTGGGAAGCGGGAACTTGATGGTTTCCTCGATGCCGTCCATCTTGCGCACCGACACGGCGCCGAAGGCGCGCACGCGCTCGATCACCTCGTGCACCAGCACCTCGGGCGCCGAGGCGCCGGCGGTGAGGCCGATGCGCGACTTGCCCTCGAACCATTCGGGCTTGAGTTCGTCGGCCGAATCGACCATGTAGCTCTCGGTGCCCAGGCGCTGCGCCAGCTCGCGCAGGCGGTTGCTGTTGGAGCTGGTGGGGCTGCCGACCACGATCACGAGGTCGACCTGCGGGCTCATGATCTTCACCGCGTCCTGGCGGTTCTGGGTGGCGTAGCAGATGTCCTGCTGCTTGGGCTCGCGCACGTTCGGGAAACGCGCGCGCACGGCGGCGGCGATCTCGGCGGCATCGTCCACGCTGAGCGTGGTCTGCGTGACCACGGCGAGCTTCTCGGTCTGCAGCGGCGACGCGTTGGCCACGTCGGCCACGTCTTCCACGAGGTGGATGCCGCTCGACAGCTGCCCCATCGTGCCCTCGACCTCGGGGTGTCCCTTGTGGCCGATCATGATGAATTCGTAGCCCTCTTTGGCGAGCTTGGCCACCTCGACGTGCACCTTGGTCACGAGCGGGCAGGTGGCGTCGAAGATCGAGAAGCCGCGGTCGCGCGCCTCCTGCTCCACGGCCTTGCTCACGCCGTGCGCGCTGAACACCAGCGTGGAGCCGGGCGGCACGTCGGAGAGCTCTTCGATGAAGATCGCGCCCTTGGCCTTGAGCTCGTTCACCACGTAGGTGTTGTGCACGATCTCGTGGCGCACGTAGATCGGCGCGCCAAACTTGGCGAGGGCGCGCTCGACGATCTCGATGGCGCGGTCCACGCCGGCGCAGAAGCCGCGCGGCTCGGCCAACAGGACTTCTTCGATGTTCGGGTTCATAGCACGCCGATCAGCTTCACTTCGAAGGTGACCGGTTGCCCCGCGAGCGGGTGGTTGAAGTCGAAGCGCACGCCGGTCTCGTTCGACTCGACGACCGCGCCCGCGTAGCTGCCCGAGCCGTCGGGCGTGGGGAACTGCACCACGTCGCCGACGGCGTACTGCTCGTCGGGGTCGCCCATCTGGGCCAGCAGCTTGCGCGCCACCCATTGCTGCATGTCGGGGTTGCGCTCGCCGAAGGCCTCGCCGGCGGGCAGCTCGAAAGTGGCGTGCGCGCCCTCTTCCATGCCCATCAGGCGCTGCTCCATGGCCGGCGAGAGCTCGCCGGTGCCCAGCGACAGCGTGGCGGGCTTGTCGGCGAAGGTGTTGATGATGTCGCCCGCCGGACCGGCCAGCCGGTAGTGCAGGGTCAGGAAGGAGCCGGAAGTCACAACTTGGGACATGGGTGCAGCGAAGGTGGGCAAAGACGAGGGAGGTGTCCCGATAAACTGACCCTCATTTTAAGGATCGGGGCAACATCTCGCCCCGGCCCAGGTTTCTGCAGGGTTTCATGGCATTCAAGGATCTCCCTCTCGACGCCCGGCCGCGCGAAAAGCTCATCGCGCGGGGCGCCGCCGCGCTGGCCGACGCCGAGCTGCTGGCGCTGCTGCTGCGCACCGGCGTGGCCGGCAAGAACGTGCTCCAGCTGGCCCAGCAACTGCTCGAACGCTTCGGCGGGCTGTCGGGGCTGCTGCACACCGCGCCCGATGACCTCAAAGAGGTCAAGGGCATGGGCGGCAGCGCCAAGCGCTCCGAACTCACGGCGGTGCTCGAACTGGCGCGCCGCGCCATGGGCGAGCGCCTGAAGGAGCGCACGGTGTTCGACTCGCCCGAGGCGGTCAAGCAGTACCTGCAGATGCACATCGGCTCGCGCCCGCACGAGGTGTTCGCGGTGCTGTTCCTCGACGTGCAGCACCGCCTGCTCACGCTCGAGGAGCTGTTTCGCGGCACGCTCACGCAGACCAGCGTCTACCCGCGCGAGGTCGTCACCCGCGCCCTGCACCACCAGGCCGCGGCCGTGGTGCTGGCCCACAACCACCCCAGCGGCAGCATCGAGCCCTCGCGCGCCGACGAATCGCTCACGCAGACGCTGCGCGCCGCGCTGGCGCTGGTCGACGTGCGCGTGCTCGACCACGTCATCGTGAGCCCGGGCCAGAGCTTCTCGATGGCGGAACGGGGGCTGCTCTGATGGCTTCTTCCCGTCCCCCGGCCCTGAAGAACCTGGCCGACCTCAAGCAGGTGCAGCGCGTGCTCGCCGAAACCCGCGAGCGCGAGGCCGCGGAGGCCGCCGCGCGCGCCGCGGCCGAGCGCAAGCGTGCCGCCGAGAAAGACCTGTTCACGCGCGCCATCGGCGCCACCGAGCCGCTGCGCCGCAAGGCCGCGGTGGCGCTCGCGCCCGAGCCGCCCGCGCCGATTCCGTTTCAGCACCAGCTCGACGAGCAGCGCGTGCTGCGTGAGTCGCTGTCCGACGAGTTCGACGTGACCACGCTGCTCGACGTCGACGACGCCATGAGCTTTCGCCGCCCCGGCATCGGCACCGACATCACGGCGCGGCTGCGCAAGGGCGACTGGGCGATCCAGGGGCAGGTCGACCTGCACGGCCTGCGCAGCGACGAGGCGCGCGAGGCGCTCGGCGGCTTCATCCGCAATGCCCACAAGCAGGGGCTGCGCTGCGTGCGCGTGGTGCACGGCAAGGGCCTGGGCTCGCCCGGCAAACAGCCGGTGCTCAAGACCAAGACGCAGCGCTGGCTGATCCAGAAGAACGAGGTGATCGCCTTCGTGCAGGCCAAGCCGGCCGAAGGCGGGGCCGGGGCGCTGGTGGTGCTGCTGGCGCCCGTGCGGCGCTGACACAGCGCCGCACGGGCCCTGCCCTTACTTGCTCAGATCGACCTTGTAGACCGAGCGGCCCTTGCCGTTGCCGTCATCCGCGGTCAGCAGCGAGATGTTCGTCAACCCCGCGTCCGTGGCCGCGCTCAATTGCCCCTGGCCCGACGTGATCGTCACGTTGCCCGCGGTCGTCACCTTGGTGAAGCGCCAGCTGCGCGCCGCGCCGTCGGCCGCGCGCGTGATCGTCTTCTTCGCCTTGATGTACGCGATCAGCACGTCGCGGTTCGCATCGGGCGAGGCGTAGATCGTCGCGCGCCCGTCCAGCGCCGGAATGAAGCTCGCGCCGCTGGTCGCGCGGTAGTTGTTCGTCGCAATGACGAACTCCTTCGCCGGGTCGATGGGCGCGCCCAGGTACATGAGGTTCTTGATGCGGCTGCCCACGGCCTGCGTCACGTCGATCTCGTACTGCATGTCGGGCGTGGTGAACATGTCGAAGTTGTAGCCCGGGAAGGGGCCGATCAGCGGCTGGTCGGTCGTGAGCGCCGGGTCGATCTTGTTGAAGCGCTTGGCCGCGGCTTCGAGCCAGCCCTTGATCTCGGCACCCGTCACCTTCACCGCGTACACCGTGTTCGGGTACAGGTACAGGTCGGCGGCGCTGAAGATCGCCAGGTTGCCTACGGCCACGTCGGTGTAGTCGCGCCCGCCCTCGAAGCCCGACTTGAAGGGCGCGCTCACCGACAACACCGGCAGGCCCGCGTACTGCGGCAGGTTGGCCTGGATATAGGTCTTCACGTAGTCGGCCTGGGCCTGGTTCACGATCTGGATCGCGCCCGGGTCGCCCACGTCGGCAAAGAAGGTGTTCATGCGGAAGTCGGTGGTGCCGATCGGCGTCTTCACGTAGTCGATCGCGGCCTGGTGCTGCGTGTCGACCAGCGGCGCCACGCTCGGGTCGGCGTCGACGTACACGCCCTTGCCGATCTGGGTCGAGCGCGCCTCGACCAGCGTCTTGCTCTTGTCCACGCCCCAGGCCTTGCCGTCCCACACGAGCTCGAGCTTCACGAGGCCCAGCGCCTTGCCCCACGAGCTGGGCATCACGGCCGGCACGCCGTTGACGGTGCCGGCGGCGTTGTCGACACCCGCCTGCGTGTAGCCCGGCTTGGCGCCACGGTCGGGGAACAGGCCGTGCTGGTGGCCCATCATCAGCACGTCGATGCCGGGCACCTTCGACAGGTACAGGCCCGGGCTTTCCATGGTCGGCGAGTACGGCGAGGCGTCGAGGCCGCCGTGCTGCAGCGCGACCACGATGTCGGCGCCCTTCTCGCGCAGCTCGGGCACGTAGCGCTTGGCCGCTTCGACCGCGCCTTCGGTGCGAAGCTTGCCTTCGAGAAAGCGCTTGTCCCAGTTCATGATGCCGGGCGTGGTGAAGCCGATCACGCCGACCTTCACCGGCACCGTCACGCTCTTGCCATCCGGCGCGGTGGCGGTGAACTGCTTCGTGACGATGGTGTAGGGCGCCACGAGCGGCTTGCCGCTCTTGAGGCTGTGCACGTTGGCCACCACCATCGGGAAGCTCGGGCCCGCGCACTTCTTGCTGCCGTCCACGCCCTCGACATCGAGGCCGCCGCCGAGCACCTGGTTGAGGAAGTCCAGGCCGTAGTTGAACTCGTGGTTGCCCAGCGTGCCGGCGTCGTAGCCGGTGGCGTTCATCACCTTGTACATCGACAGCGGCTGCGTGCACGGGATGCGGCTGACCAGCGCTTCGTAGTCGGCCAGCGCGGTGCCCTGGATGGTGTCGCCGTTGTCGAACAGCATCGTGTTCGCGAACTCCTTGCGCGCGGCGTTGATGAGCGTGGCGGTGCGCTCGTAGCCGTACGACTTGTCTTCGGCGAGCTTGAAGTAGTCGTAGCTGCGCACGTTGAAGTGCAGGTCGGTCGTTTCGAGCAGCGCGACCGTGGTGCGCGTGCCGGCGGCCACGGGCGCCGGGGCCGGTGCGGGCGCAGGAGGCGGAACGATCGGGGGAAACGTGGTGCCGCCTCCGTTGCCACCGCCACAGGCGGTGAGCACGGCGGCCAGGACGGCGGCACAGGTGGACATGGGGGCGAGGCGCGCCAGCGACGCGGCCACTGCGTTGTTCATCGAGAGGTCTCCCTGCGGATATGAGGAAGGACCAGTCTCCGAAAGCCGGGTGACAGACCGGTGAATCCGGGCCTGCCGTGCAGCGCCGTTGCGACAGCAGTTACGCCAGGTGGTTCTTTAGTGGTACCGCCGCGTCCGCCACCGCTTCGGGCGCGGGGCTGCGGCCCGCTTCGAGCAGCTTGCGGCTCATCATGTGATCGACCGGCGCGTTCACCGATTCGACGCACACGAGCTGGCCGTCGACGTAGTGGAACAGCGAGAACGCCTCGGGCTTCGGCCCCGCGCGGCGCACGCTCACCAGGCCCGGCGTGCCTTCGGCCGGCATGAGGCCCGCCATCTGCAGACGCAGGCCGCCCTGGTCGGACCAGAACCACGCGACCGCGTCGTGATCGCGCGCGGCGCCGGTCAGCGTGGCCACGGCCGTGCGCGCCTGGTCGTTCGCGTTCTGCACCGATTCGAGCCGCAGTGCGCGGCCCGCGCGGCGATCGGGGAAGCGCGTGCAGTCGCCCACCGCGAGCACGTCGGCCGCGCTGGTCTGCATGTGGCCGTCGACCACGATGCCGTCGGCGCACTCGAGGCCCGCGGCCTGCGCGAGCGCGGTCTCGGGCACGGCGCCGATGCCCAGCAGCAGCAGGTCGATCGGCTGCTTCACGCCGTTGACCTCGACCGACACGAGCCGGTCGCCCACGACTTCGAAGGCGCCGGTCTGCGCGCCCAGCACGATGTCGATGCCGGCCGCGCGATGCGTGGCCAGCACGTGCGCCGACAGCTCGGGCGACACGGCGCGGCCCAGCAGGCGCGGCGCGCATTCGATCACCTGCACGCGCTTGCCCAGCGCCTGCGCGGTGGCCGCCACTTCGAGGCCGATGAAGCCGCCGCCCAGCACCGTGACCTGCTGCGCATCCGCCAGCCGCGTGCGCAGGCGATGCGCCTCGTCGGCGGCGCGCAGGCTCGCGACATTTTCCAGGCCGGCCTGCAGGCCAGGCATCTGGCGTGCGCGCGTGCCGGTGGCCAACACCAGGCGCTCCCACGGCAGCACTGCGCCCGAGCGCAGCGTGACGGTGTGCGCCTCGCGGTCGATGGCCACGGCGGCGTCGCCCAGGTGCAGCGTGATGCCCGCTTCGCGGTACCAGTCGGCGGCCTTGTGCGGCTGCGTGGTTTCTTCGGCGCTCTTGAGGAAGGCCTTCGACAGCGGCGGGCGGTGATACGGCTCGCAGGCCTCTTCGCAGACCAGGTGCACGCGCGCGCCCTGCCCGGCTTCCGCCAGGCCCGCGCAGAGCTGGGCCGCGGCGTGGCCGCCGCCGATGATGACGATGGAATTCATGGAGAACAGTCTTTCGGGAATCGTTGTCGGGTCACTCGCCGCGGTTGCGCATCCAATCCGCGGTCTTGAAGAAGGAATCGCGCAACCTCGCGCGCAGGTCTTCAGGCACGCCGGTCTCGCCCATCGCCTGGTCCATGCAGGCCAGCCACTGGTCGCGCTCCTTGATGCCGATGCTGTGGCCGCCGATGGCCTGCGGCAGGTGCCGCGCGCGCAGCATGGGGTGGCCGAAGCGGTCGGTGTAGTGGGCAGGCCCGCCGAGCCAGCCACAGAGGAACCAGAACAAGCGCTGGCGCGCGTTGTCCAGGTCGGTGCCGTGCACGGCGCGCAGTTGCGCGTAGGCCGGCTCGAGGTCCATCAGGTCGTAGAAGCGCTCGACCAGCGCCTCCACCTTCGGCTCGCCGCCGATCCACTCGAAGGGCGTGCCGGCGGGCGGTTTGTCTTGAATCTGCATGGGCGGGAGTATCCCCTCGGGTCGCTCTAGAGTTGGATCAGATCGGGAATGCCCACATCGGTGCTCGCGTCGGCCGTGTAGTCCACGCCGTCGACGGCAAAGCCGAACAGGCGCAGGAACTCGGTCTTGTAGCCCGCGAAATCGGTCAGCTCATTGAGGTTGGCGTCGGTGACCTGCGGCCAGAGTTCCTGCACGCGCGCCTGCACCTGCGGCGCCAGCTCCTTGTAGTCGGCGCGCAGGCGGCCTTCGTCGTCCAGGTGCGGCGTGGCGCCGTACAGGCTGTCGGCGTACAGGCCGTGCACCTGCTCGATGCAGCCCTCGTGCGTGCCTTCGGCCTTCATCACCTTGAACAGCAGCGACAGGTACAGCGGCATCATCGGAATGGCCGAGCTGGCCTGCGTGACCACCGCCTTCAGCACCGACACGCGCGCGTCGCCGCCCTTGGCGGCCAGCTGCGCGCGCATGGCGAGCACCTTCTGGTCAAGGTCTTTCTTGGCGGCACCGATGGAGCCGTTCCAGTAGATGTCGTGGGTGATCTGCTCGCCCAGGTAGGTGAAGGCCGTGGTCTTGGCGCCGTCGGCCAGCACGCCGGCCTGCTGCAGCGCGTCGATCCACATCTGCCAGTCTTCGCCGCCCATGACGGCGACGGTGTTGTCGATCTCTTCCTGCGTGGCGGGCTCGAGCACCGATTCCTTCACGGTCCCGCTGTCGGTGTCCAGGCCGCGCAGCGTCACGGCCTTGCCGATGGGCTTGAGCACGGAGTTGAAGACCTGGCCCGTCTTGGGGTGCGTGCGGCGCGGCGCGGCCAGGCTGTAGACCACGAGGTCGACCTGGCCGAGGTCGGCGCGGATGGTCTCGATGGCCTGCTGCTTCACCGCATCGGAAAAACCGTCGCCATTGATCGTCTTGGCGTAGCGCCCTTCGGCCGTGGCGGCGCGGTGGAAGGCGGCGGTGTTGTACCAGCCGGGCGAGCCGGGCTTGGTCGCGCTGCCCGCGCGTTCGAAGCACACGCCCAGCGTGTCGGCGCCGCAGCCGAAGGCTGCGGTGATGCGCGCGGCCAGGCCGTAGCCGGTGGAGGCGCCGATCACCAGCACGCGCTTGGGGCCGCCCGCGATGGGGGCCCTGGCTTTGACGTACTCGATCTGTTGCCGGACATTGGCTTCGCAGCCCACGGGGTGGGTGGTGACGCAGATGAAGCCGCGCACGCGGGGTTGGATGATCATGAAAAGCTCGCTCGGTAAGACATTCGGGGGACGGCGGCGGGGCACGTCGCGGCGTCGCGAATTTAACCCAGCCGGCAACAGGCCGATTCATCAGCCCCATATGCATATGTCGATTGACGATTTAATAATCTTGGGTTTTATTGATATGGTTCCGGCCTGAATTTCACTCTGGAGAGAGGACGATCCCCACCATGCGCCACACCCTGCTTGCCGCGGCCCTTGCCGCTTCCGCCCTGCTGACCGGCGTTGCCGCCCATGCGGACCAGCTCGCCGACATCAAGAAGAAGGGCGAACTCGTGGTCGGCGTGCTCGGCACCGACGAGCCCGCCACCTTCATCGATCCGAAGACGCGCCAGATCGTCGGCTACGAGGTCGACCTGGTGAACGCCATCGCGAAGAAGATCGGCGTGAAGCCGGTGCTCAAGCAGATCGCCGTGGCCGCGCGCATTCCCGAGCTGCAGCAGGGCCACGTGGACCTGGTGGCCGCCGGCCTCACGCACAACAAGGAGCGCGAGGCGCAGATCGACTTCTCGCTCACCACCTTCGTCACCGGCCAGAAGGCCATCGTGAAGAAGACCAGCGGCATCACCGACGTACCGCAACTCGGCGGCAAGAAGGTGCTGACCATCCGCGGCGGCACGCAGGAACCCAACATCCGCAAGGCCGTGCCCACCGCCGAGGTCGTGACCTTCGACACCAGCCAGCAGGCCTTCCAGGCGCTGCAGCAGGGCAAGGGCGTGGGCTACGTCGACGACGAAGCCGCGCTGCTGCGCAGCTACGCCAAGCTGGGCCCGCAGAAAGCGCAGTACGTGGTGCTCAAGCAGAACCTGAGCACCGAGTCGCTGGCCATCGGCATCAAGAAGGGCGAGAGCGGCCTGAAGACCGTGGTGGACGACACGCTGCGTGAACTCGAGAAGTCGGGCGAAGCGCAGAAGATCTTCCTCAAGTGGTATGGCCCGAACACGGCCTCCGGCTTCCAGACGCGCGACTTCAAGCTCGAGACGGACAAGATCGACTGAGCCCCCGCGCTCGGCACACCAGGGGCGGGCCGCCATGCGACCCGCCCTTCGCTTTTGAGCGGCACGGCGCGCATGCGTACCATGTGCGCCCCGGCGCCTTTCGCCGTGCCTCCCGTTTCCCATGCCCCTGTTCGACTATTCGCTGCTGCTGACCGGCCAGTACCACGACATGCTGGTCGCGGGCCTGTGGCTGTCGCTGCAGCTGCTCGCGGTCTCGCTCGTCCTTGCGCTGCCGCTGGCGCTGGTGGTGGCGCTGCTGCGGCTCTCGCCGCTGGCGCCGCTGCGCTGGCTCGGTTTTGCGTACGTGGAATCGATCCGCAACATCCCGCTGCTGGCCCACATGCTGTTCTGGTATTTCGGCGCGCCCGAGCTGCTGCCCGAGGGCCTGAAGACCTGGCTCTACGAAGGCCACATCGAGGCCTACAGCGCGATCGTGGCGCTGTCGCTGTACACGGCCGCTTTCATGGCGGAGGACATCCGCAGCGGCATCCGCTCGATCCCGGCCGTGCAGTTCGAGGCCGGCCGCGCGCTGGGCTTCAGCTTCCTGGCCACCATGCGCCGCGTGGTGCTGCCGCAGGCGCTGCGCGTGACCGTGCCGCCGCTCATCTCGCAGACGCTGAGCCTGTGGAAGAACACCTCGATCGCCACGGTGATCGGCGTGGCCGAGCTGATGTACCAAGCGGGGCAGGTGGAAAGCGCGACCTTCCGCAGCTTCGAGTCGTTCGCGTTCGCGAGTGCGGCGTACCTGACCGTGTCGCTGGCCATCACCGGCCTGGCGACCTGGTATCACCACCGCTTCCCGGTGCGGACCATCTGAAGGCGGCGCGCTGATGCTCGAAATCATCCACGACTACTGGGTCTACTTCCTCATCGGCCAGTACCCGAACGGCCCGCTCGGCGGGCTGGTGCTCACGCTGCTGCTGGCCTCGTGCGGGTTGGTGCTGGCGCTGCCGCTGGGCATCGTGCTCGGCCTGGCGCGCGTGAGCCCGTGGCGCTGCGTGCGCTGGCCCGTCACGGCGCTGGTGTTCGTGGTGCGCGGCCTGCCGCTGTTGATGGTGATCTTCTGGGCCTACTTCTTCCTGCCCAGCGTCACGGGCGTGAAGACCGACCAGTTCACCACCATGCTGATCGCGCTCGTGATCTTCGATGCCGCCTACCTCGCCGAGATCGTGCGCGCCGGCATCCAAGGGCTGCCGCGCGGGCAGATGGAAACCGCGCGCGCGCTCGGCCTGAGCTACTTCGGCGCCATGCGCCTCGTGGTGCTGCCGCAGGCGCTGCGCAGCATGCTGCCCTCGCTGGTGAACCAGTTCGTCTCGACCATCAAGGAGACCTCGCTGGGCTACATCATCGGGCTGGCCGAGGTGTCGTTCATTGCCACGCAGATCAACACGCAGGTGTTCACCAAGCCGGCGCAGATCTACCTGATCCTGGGCCTGACCTACTTCATCCTGTGCTTCGGCCTCTCGCGCTTCGCCTACTGGCTGGAGCGCCGGCTCGCGCGCCGCGGCCTTCCCGCCGCGTCTCTCAAGGTGCCCGCATGATCGAACTCGAAAAAGTCAACAAGTGGTACGGCAGCTACCACGCACTGGTCGACGTGACCGAGACCATCCACAAGGGCGAGGTGGTCGTGGTGTGCGGGCCCTCGGGCTCGGGCAAGTCGACGCTGATCCGCACCTTCAACCGGCTGGAGCCGATCCAGTCGGGCCGCATCACGCTCGACGGGCAGGACATCCACGCGCCGGGCCTGGACGTGAACGCGTTCCGCTCGCGCATCGGCTTCGTGTTCCAGCAGTTCAACCTGTTCCCGCACCTGAGCGTGCTGCAGAACTGCACCATGGCGCCGATGCAACTGCACGGCCTGTCGCGCAAGGAAGCCGACGCGCGCGCGATGGCGCTGCTGGAGCGCGTGGGCCTCGCGAACAAGGCCAATGCGTGGCCCGGCGAGCTGTCGGGCGGCCAGCAGCAGCGCGTGGCCATTGCGCGCGCGCTCGCCATGAAGCCGCCGCTGATGCTGTTCGACGAGCCCACCAGCGCGCTCGACCCCGAGATGGTCGGCGAGGTGCTGCTGGTGATGCGCGACCTCACGCGCGACGGCATGACCATGGTGTGCGTCACGCACGAGATGGGCTTCGCGCGCGAAGTGGCCGACCGCGTGCTCTTCATGGACCAGGGCCAGGTGCTCGAACGCGCCACGCCCGACGACTTCTTCAACCGCCCGCAGCACCCGCGTGCGCAGCAGTTCCTGTCCGACATCCGTTCGCCTTTTTCGAGAGACGCATGACCGACCAATCTCTTCCCCTCATCGACGTCGCCCCGCTGGTGGCCGACACGCCCGAACGCGCACGCGTGGCGGCGCAGATCGGCGACGCCTGCCGCGCGCACGGCTTCTTCTACGTCACGGGCCACGGTGTCGACCCAGCGCTGATCCAGCGGCTCGAAGACCTGAGCCACCAGTTCTTCGACCTGCCCGAAGAAACCAAGATGCAATGGCGCATGGCCCTCGGCGGCCGGGCCTGGCGCGGCTTCTTTCCGCGCGGCGGCGAGCTGACCTCGGGCCGGCCCGACTGGAAGGAAGGCCTGTACCTAGGCACCGAGCTGCCCGCCGACCACCCGCTGGTGCAGGCGAAGACGCCGGTGCATGGGCCGAATCTCTTTCCCGACGTGCCGGACTTTCGCGAGACCATCCTCGCGTACATGGACGCCGTCACGCAGCTGGGTCACCGGCTCATGGAAGGCATCGCGCTGAGCCTCGGCCTGCCCGCTTCCTATTTCGCTGAACGCTACACGGCCGACCCGCTGATCCTGTTCCGCCTCTTCAACTACCCCACGCAGGCCGTGCCCGAGGGGCTGGACGTGCAATGGGGCGTGGGCGAACACACCGACTACGGCCTGCTCACGATCCTGCACCAGGACACCGTGGGCGGCCTCGCGGTGCACACGCCGGGCGGCTGGATCGATGCACCGCCGGTGCCCGGCGCCTTCGTCTGCAACATCGGCGACATGCTCGACCGCATGACCGGCGGGCTCTACAAGTCGACGCCGCACCGCGTGAAGCGCAACACCTCGGGCCGCGACCGGCTGTCGTTCCCGTTGTTCTTCGATCCGAACTTCGAGGCCCGCGTGCAGCGCATCGAAGGCCTGGCCGGTGCCGACGCGCTGGACGACAGCGCCGAGCGCTGGGACCGCGCCAACGTGCACGCGTTCAGCGGGCGCTACGGCGACTACCTGCTGGCCAAGGTGTCGAAGGTGTTCCCGCAGCTGCGGGACGAAGTGCTCTGAGCCTCGGCCCTGACTTCGTCAGGGAAACCAGCGCGGCACGTGCGGCATCGCGTCGTGCAACGAATCGAGCACATGAAAGGCCTGAGCGACGATCGCCTCGGGCGGATGCTTGAGGTCGGGCACCACCACCACGCGCATGCCGGCGGCCAGCGCGGCCTTGGCGCCGTTCTCGCTGTCCTCGAAGGCGACGCAATCGGCCGGGTCCACGCCCAGGCGCTCGGCCGCGAGCCGGTACAGCGCCGGGTCGGGCTTGGCGCGCGCCACCTCGTCGCCGCCCGCGAAGGCCTCGAAGTGGTGAAGCACGTCGAGGCTGCCCAGGCAGGCCGCGATCTGCCCGCGCGTGGACGACGAGGCCACCGCGCAGCGCGTGCCGCGTCCGCGCAAGGCGGCAAGCAGCTCGGCCGCGCCGGGCTTGATGGGAAAGAGCGGTCGGGCGTCGCCGTCGGCACGCTCCAGCTGCAGCGCGGCGGTCACCTGCGTCGCCGCGTGCTGGTAGGCGGCGGGGCCGCCGAGCAGCGCGGCAAGGATCTGCTTCGATTCGCTCATGGCCAGCCCCACGCATTGCAGGTACTGGGCGTGCGAAAGCTCGACATCGAGCGTGCGGGCCGCGGCGATCCAGGCGGCCATGATGGGGCGCTCCGAATCGATCAGCAGCCCATCCATGTCAAAAATGGCGGCGGTGAACATCGAGGCGAATCCTAAGCGAGCCACGCAGCGGCCATGAAAAAAGGGGCCATCGGCCCCTTCGTTCGAGAAATGCTGCCGGTCAGTCCCGCGCCAGCGCCCGGTTCAGCCCCAACGCCGCCAGCGTGCCGAGCGCGCCCGACAGCAGGTAGATGCTCACGAAGGCCAGGCCGAAGTGGGCCGACAGGCCCAGGGCGACCAGCGGGGCAAAGGCCGCGCCGATGAGCCAGGCCAGGTCGGCCGTGAGGGCCGCGCCCACGTAGCGGTACTTGGGCGCGAAGTTGGAGGTCACGGCGCCGGCCGCCTGGCCGTACGACAGGCCCAGCAGAGCAAAACCCAGCACGATGAAGATGTCCTGGCCGATGCGTCCGCCGTCGAGCAGCGTGGGCGCGAAGCCGCTGAACACGGCGATCATGGCGGCCAGGCCGCCGAGCGTGAAGCGACGGCCGATGCGGTCGGCGATCAGGCCCGAGGCCACGATGCCGATGGCGCCGAACACCGCGCCGATCATCTGCACGATCAGGAACTCGGTGATCGACTGGTCGGAGTACAGCGAAATCCACGACAGCGGGAACACCGTGATCAGGTGGAACAGCGCGTAGCTGGCCAGCGCGGCGAACGCGCCGATCAGCAGGTTGGCGCCCTGCGAGCGGGTCAGCTCGACCACGCTGGTGGGCTGCAGCTCGCGCTCTTCGAGCAGGCGCGCGTACTCGTCGGTGGCCACCAGGCGCAAGCGCGCGAACAGCGCCACCACGTTGATGGCGAAGGCCACGTAGAAGGTGTAGCGCCAGCCCCAGTCGAGGAAGTCGGCCAGCGGCAGGCTGGAATACAGGTACGCGAACAGCGCGCTGGCCAGGAAGAAGCCCAGCGGTGCGCCCAGCTGGCCCAGCATGGCGTACCAGCCGCGCTTGTTGGGCGGTGCGTTCAGCGCCAGCAGCGACGGCAGGCCGTCCCACGAGCCGCCCAGCGCCAGGCCCTGGGCAAAGCGGAAGATCGACAGCAGCACGATGGCCGTGAAGCCGATGCTCGCGTAGCCCGGCAGGAAGGCGATGCCGGCGGTGGAGGTGCCCAGCAGGAACAGCGCGATGGTCAGCTTGGTCTCGCGCCCGAAGCGCCGCTGGATCGCCATCGAGATCACGGTGCCGAAGGGGCGCGCGATGAAGGCGAACGAGAAGATCACGAAGGCCCAGAGCACGCCTTCCAGGCGCTGCTCGAACGGGAAGAACACCGCCGGGAACACCAGCACCGAGGCGATGCCGTAGACGAAGAAGTCGAAATACTCGGAGGCGCGGCCGATGACCACGCCGACCGCGATCTCGCCCGGGGCGATGTGCGAATGGTCGGCGTCTGCGGCGCGGGCGCCGCCTTCGGTCGGGTGCGACACAGGCTGGGCGCCTGGTGGACTGATGCTGGACGTCGTCATCTTGCTAGCTGGCTGGCTGTAATTCGGGTGTCATGCCGGGGCACGACACAGGGGAAATTCTGGACACCCTGTAGCGTCTCACCGAATTGCGTTTACCGCCATAGGACAAAACGTCCAATAGGCGGAATCCCTTGGGCGGCGTAGATTGCAGGGTCATTTTTGCGCGGCCTTCGCACTTTCCTCTCCCGGCATGCACATCCTCAAGACCCTTCGCCGAGCACTTCTGCTGCTTTCCGCCATTTTCCTGGCGGGCTGCAACACGGTGCTGTTGAACCCCTCCGGCGACATCGCCAACCAGCAGGGACGCCTGATCGTCGTCTCCACGGTGCTGATGTTGATCATCATCATTCCGGTGATCGCCCTGACCATCTTCTTTGCCTGGCGCTATCGCCAGTCGAACAAGGAGGCCACCTACAGCCCCGACTGGGACCACTCCACGCAGCTCGAGCTGGCGATCTGGGCCGCGCCGCTCCTGATCATCATCGCGCTGGGCGCGATCACCTGGATCAGCACCCACACGCTGGACCCGTACCGCCCGCTGAGCCGCCTGGACGCGCAGCGCCCGATTCCCGCCGAAACCAAGCCGCTGGTGGTCGAGGTGGTGGCGCTGGACTGGAAGTGGCTCTTCATCTACCCCGAGCAGGGCATCGCCACGGTGAACGAGCTGGCCGCCCCGGTGGACCGCCCGATCAGCTTCAAGATCACGGCCTCGTCGGTCATGAACTCCTTCTTCATCCCCGCGCTGGCCGGCCAGATCTATGCCATGCCGGGCATGGAGACCAAGCTGCACGCGGTGATCAACAAGCCGGGTGAGTTCGACGGCTTCTCCGCCAACTACAGCGGCGCGGGCTTCTCGGGCATGCGCTTCAAGTTCCACGGCCTGAGCCATGACGGCTTCGACCAGTGGGTGGCCAAGGTCAAGACCGGCAAAGAGGGCGAACTGACCCGCGAGCAATACAAGAAGCTCGAAGTGCCGAGCGAGCGCGAGCCCGTGCGCCACTACGCCGCGGTCGACCCGGCCCTGTACGACGCCATCCTGAACCTGTGCGTCGACCGCAACAAGATGTGCATGAAGGAAATGATGGCCATCGACGCCGACGGCGGCCTGGGCAAGCCCGGCGCCTTCAACGTCGCCACCAAACAGGCCTGGCAGGCCGACTCCCTCGACACGCCCAAGCGCAAGTACGTCACCGCGATGTGCACCACCGAAGACTAAGATGTTGCAGAACCTAGACCTGACGAAGCTCGTCTTCGGCCGCCTCTCCTGGGAGGCGATTCCCCTTCACGAGCCGATCCTGCTCGTGACCTTCGCGGCCGTGATCCTGGGCGGCCTGGCGCTGCTGGGCGCCGTGACCTACTTCAAGCTGTGGGGCACCTTGTGGAATGACTGGATCACCAGCATCGACCACAAGAAGATCGGCATCATGTACATCATCCTGGGCCTGGTGATGCTGCTGCGCGGCTTTGCCGACGCACTGATGATGCGGGCCCAGCAGGCCGTCGCCTTCGGCGACAACGCGGGCTTTCTGCCGCCGCACCACTACGACCAGATCTTCACCGCCCACGGCGTGATCATGATCTTCTTCGTGGCGATGCCGCTGGTCACGGGCCTCATGAACTTCGTGGTGCCGCTGCAGATCGGCGCGCGCGACGTGGCCTTCCCGTTCCTGAACAACTTCAGCTTCTGGATGACCACCTTCGGCGCCGGCCTCGTGATGGCCTCGCTGTTCGTGGGCGAGTTCGCCAAGACCGGCTGGCTGGCGTACCCGCCGCTGTCGGGCATCCTGTTCAGTCCTGACGTGGGGGTGGACTACTACATCTGGTCCTTGCAGATCGCGGGGGTCGGCACATTGCTCTCGGGCGTGAACCTGCTGGCCACCATCGTGAAGATGCGCGCGCCCGGCATGACCATGATGAAGATGCCCGTCTTCACCTGGACCGCCCTGTGCACCAACGTGCTGATCGTGGCCGCCTTCCCGGTGCTCACGGCCGTGCTGGCCCTGCTGTCGCTGGACCGTTACGTCGGCACCAACTTCTTCACGAACGACATGGGCGGCAACGCCATGATGTACGTGAACCTGATCTGGATCTGGGGCCACCCCGAGGTGTACATCCTGATCCTGCCGGCCTTCGGCATCTTCTCGGAAGTGGTCTCCACCTTCTCGGGCAAGCGCCTGTTCGGCTACGCCTCGATGGTGTACGCCACGGTCGTGATCACGATCCTGTCGTACCTCGTGTGGCTGCACCACTTCTTCACCATGGGCTCCGGCGCCAGCGTGAACTCGTTCTTCGGCATCACGACGATGATCATCTCGATCCCCACGGGCGCGAAGATCTTCAACTGGCTCTTCACCATGTACCGCGGCCGCATCCGTTTCGAGCTGCCCATGATGTGGACCATCGGCTTCATGATCACCTTCGTGATCGGCGGCATGACCGGCGTGCTGCTGGCCGTGCCCCCGGCCGACTTCGTGCTGCACAACAGCCTGTTCCTCATTGCCCACTTCCACAACGTGATCATCGGCGGCGTGCTGTTCGGCATGCTGGCGGGCATCACCTACTGGTTCCCGAAGGCCTTCGGCTACAAGCTCGATCCGTTCTGGGGCAAGTGCTCGTTCTGGTTCTGGATCGTCGGCTTCTGGATGGCCTTCATGCCGCTGTACATCCTGGGCCTGATGGGCGTCACCCGCCGCATGAGCCACTTCCAGGACATGTCGCTGCAGATCTGGTTCCAGGTCGCCGCCTTCGGCGCCGTGCTGATCGCCCTGGGCATCGCCTCATTCCTGATCCAGCTGGTGGTGAGCTTCATCCGCCGCGAGTCGCTGCGCGACACCACGGGCGACCCGTGGAACGGCCGCACGCTGGAGTGGTCGACTTCGTCGCCGCCGCCGGCCTACAACTTCGCGTTCACGCCGCGCGTGCATGACAACGACGCCTGGACCGACATGAAGGCCCGCGGCTACCAGCGTCCGCTGGAGGGCTTCAGCCCCGTGCACATGCCCAAGAACACGGCCGCCGGCTTCGTCATCGCGGCGCTGAGCGCGGTGTGCGGCTTCGCCCTGATCTGGCAGATGTGGCTCGTGGCCGGCATCGGCTTCGTGGCCATGATGGTCGCGATCATCGCCCACACCTTCAACTACAAGCGCGACTACTACATCCCCGCGGAAGAAGTCGTTCGCACCGAAGAAGCACGCACGCGCCTGCTGGCCACCGCCCATGTCTGATACCACCGCCCTCCCCTCCCGGAACGCGAACGCACCGGCGTTCGACCTGTTCCACGTCCGCAACGAGGACCACCACCCCGAGAACGGCACGCTGCTGGGCTTCTGGCTCTACCTGATGAGCGACTGCCTCATCTTCGCGTGCCTGTTCGCGGTGTACGGCGTGCTGGGCCGCAACTACGCGGCCGGCCCCTCGGGCGCGGACCTGTTCGACCTGCCGCTGGTGGCGATGAACACCTCGCTGCTGCTGCTGTCGTCGATCACCTACGGCTTCGCCATGCTCGAGATGCAGCGCAAGCGCATGGGCGGCGTGCTGCTGTGGCTGGCCATCACGGGCCTGCTGGGCCTGGGCTTCATCGGCCTGGAGCTGTACGAGTTCGCGCACCTGCTGCACGAAGGCGCCGGCCCGCAGCGCAGCGCCTTCCTGTCGTCGTTCTTCGCGCTGGTGGGCACGCACGGCCTGCACGTGAGCTTCGGCATCATCTGGCTGGTCGTGCTGATGGTCCAGCTGCCCAAGCACGGCTTCACCGCCGCCAACCGCCGCCGCCTGATGTGCCTGTCGATGTTCTGGCACTTCCTGGACGTCGTCTGGATCGGCGTCTTCACCTTTGTCTACCTCATGGGATCGATGGCATGAGCGCCCCCGCACACACCGCCACCGCCGCACACGGCCACGGCGCACACGACAGCCACGGTCACGGCGACCACCACGACGACGGCCCGGTCAGCCACAGCACCTTCAAGGGCTACATGACCGGCTTCGTGCTGGCCGTGATCCTGACCGCGATCCCGTTCTGGCTCGTGATGGGCAAGGTGATCGCCAACCCGAGCACCACCGCCCTCGTCATCCTCGGCTTCGCCGTGGTGCAGATCGTGGTCCACATGGTGTACTTCCTGCACATGGACGCCAAGTCCGAAGGCGGCTGGAACATGCTGGCGCTGATCTTCACGCTGGTGCTCGTGGTCATCACGCTGGCCGGCTCGCTGTGGGTCATGTATCACATGAACACCAACATGATGCCGGCCATGGTCCACGACATGAAGAACATGCCCTGATGGCCCCGGCCGCCCGCCCGCGCTCCGTTGTCACGCGTGCGGCGCTGGCGGTCTGCGCCCTCCTAGCCTTTGCCGGCTTTCTCGCGCTCGGCACCTGGCAGGTCGAGCGCAGGGCCTGGAAGCTCGATCTCATCGCCCGCGTCGACCAGCGCGTGCACGCCCCGGCCGCCGACGCGCCGGCGCGATCCGAATGGCCCACGGTCAACGCGGCCAATGACGAATACCGGCACGTGCGCCTTCGCGGCACGTTCCTCCATGACAAGGAAGCGCTGGTGCAGGCCAGCACCCGGCTCGGTGCCGGCTTCTGGGTGCTGACCCCGCTGCGCACCGCCGACGGCAGCGTCGTGCTCGTCAACCGTGGCTTCGTGCCGCCTGAAGCGCGTGAACGCGCGGCGCGCACTGCCCCCGAGCCCCAGGGCGACACCACCGTGGCCGGCCTGCTGCGCCTGACCGAGCCCAAGGGCGGCTTCCTGCGCACGAACGACCCCGCGGCCGACCGCTGGTTCTCGCGCGATGTGCAGGCCATTGCCACCGCGCGCGGCCTGGCCGACGTGGCGCCCTACTTCGTCGATGCCGAGGCGGGGCCCGCGCCCGCACAGGCCGCGCCCACGTGGCCGGCGGGCGGCCTCACCGTCATCGCCTTTCCCAACAGCCACCTCGTCTATGCCCTCACCTGGTACGGGCTGGCGCTGATGGTGCTCGGCGCCTACGGGTTCGTGTGGCGCGACGACCGGCGCCGGCGGGCATCGCAAGACGGTAGCGGCGAAAATGCACCGCATGCCGACGCCGCACGCCCCGACCCCGCCGATGCCCGCCGCGACTGACAAGCTCGTCGCGGTGGCCGGCGAGCTGCACGCCCCGCGCGCGGGCGTCGCGAGCCTGGACAACGCCATCGGCCACCAGAACATGCAGCAGCTGATCCAGCTGCGCTGGTTCGCCGTGGTCGGGCAGGTGGCCACCATCCTCGTGGTGCACTACGGCTTCGGCATCCGCCTGCCGCTGAACCACATGCTGCAGGTGCTCACCTGCCTGGCGCTGTTCAACATGGTGAGCCTGCTGCGCCTGCGCATCCATGGCCGCGTGACCAACGAAGAGCTGTTCGTTGCGCTGCTGGTCGACGTGGCCACGCTCACGGCCCAGCTGTACCTCAGCGGCGGCGCCACCAACCCCTTCGTCTTTTTGTACCTGCTGCAGGTGATCCTGGGCGCTGTGCTACTCAAGGCCTGGTCGACCTGGACCATCGTGGTCATCACCGGCCTGTGCTTCGCCGGCCTGGCGCTGTTCTCGCGCCCGCTGCCCTTGCCGCTGGACCACGACCGCGGCCTGTGGAGCCCCTACGTGCAGGGCATGCTGGTGTGCTTTGCGCTCAACGCCGCGCTGCTGGTGGTCTTCATCACACGCATCAGCCGCAACCTGCGCGTGCGCGACGCGCGCCTGGCCGACCTGCGCCAGCGCGCCTCCGAAGAAGAACACATCGTGCGCATGGGCCTGCTGGCCTCGGGCGCGGCGCACGAGCTGGGCACGCCGCTGGCCACGCTGGCCGTGATCCTGGGCGACTGGCGCCGGCTGCCGCACTTCAGCTCCGACCCCGAGCTGCTGCAGGAAGTGGCCGAGATGGAAGTGCAGATCCAGCGCTGCAAGAGCATCGTGAGCGGCATCCTGCTGTCGGCCGGCGAAACGCGCGGCGAGTCGTCCGAAGAGACCACCGTGCGCACCTTCCTGGACGACCTCGTCGAAGAATGGCGCACCACGCGCCCGGTCGAGGAGTTCGACTACGAGAACCTGTTCGGCCAGGACCTGCCCATGGTGTCCGACTCGGCCATCAAGCAGATGGTGTGCAACGTGCTCGACAACGCGCTCGAGGCCTCGCCGCACTGGCTGCGCCTGGAAGCCACGCACGACGCCGACGCGCTCACCATCACCGTCACCGACGCGGGCCCCGGCTTCATGCCGGCCATCCTCGCGGAGTTCGGCAAGCCCTACCAGTCGAGCAAGGGCCGGCCCGGCGGCGGGCTCGGCCTGTTCCTGGTCGTGAACGTGGCGCGCACCCTGGGCGGACGCGTCGCCGTGCGCAACCGCCCCGAGGGCGGCGCCATCGTGACCATCACGCTGCCGCTGGCGGCCATCGTGCTCGAAGAGGACGAAGACGACGCCGCCACTGCCCTCGCGGACACCGCCGCCCCCAAGGC